>NZ_CALGPS010000163.1 GCF_937959425.1 uncultured Dialister sp. | reverse complement strand
CCTGTCGGTAAGAAACACCACAGTGTGTCAACCCAGTAGGAAACCCTTCGCGAATCGTTTCCTATCGGTAAGAAACACCACAGTGTGTCACCTCAGTAGGAAACTATACGCAAACAGTTTCCTGTCGGTAAGAAACACCACAGTGTGTCACCTCAGTAGGAAACTATACGCGAATCGTTTCCTGCCGGTAAGAAACAGCACAGCGTGTCATCTCAACAGGAAACTTTTCGCAAATAGTTTCCTGTCGGTAAGAAACAGCATAGCGTGTCAACCCAGTAGGAACCTTTTCGCAAATAGTTTCCTGTCGGTATGAAACACCATAGCGTGTCACCTCAATAGGAAACTATACGCAAATAGTTTCCTGTCGGTAAGAAGTACCACTGCGTTTCATCTCAATAGGAAACCCTTCGCGAATCGTTTCCTGTCGGTATGAAACACTACAGCGTATCACCTCAATAGGAAACTATACGCAAACAGTTTCCTGCCGGTAAGAAACACCACAGTGTGTCACCTCAGTAGGAAACTTTAAGCGAATAGTTTCCTGTCGGTAAGAAGCACTATTGTGTGTCATTTCAATAGGAAACCTTTTGCGAATAGTTTCCTGTCGGTAAGAAGCACCAGTGTGTGTCAACTCAATAGGAAACTTTTCGCAAATAGTTTCCTGTCGGTATGAAACACCATAGCGTGTCAACTCAATAGGAAACTTTTCGCAAATAGTTTCCTGCCGGTAAGAAACACCACAGTGTGTCACCTCAGTAGGAAACTATACGCGAATCGTTTCCTGTCGGTAAGAAATACTACTGCGTGTCACCTCAGTAGGAAACTATATGCGAATCGTTTCCTGCCGGTAAGACCTGCGATTGTGCCATGCCGGACAAGAAATCACATTTCCTCATGAAATCATCGGCCGCTTCGCCCCTTTTATGTTATAATTATAGAGACTATCTATGAAAGGAAAAGACCATGGGAACTATCATCAGCATCATCAACCAGAAGGGCGGCGTAGGGAAGACTACCACCGCGGTGAATCTTTCGGCCTATCTGGCGGACAGGGGGAAGAAGACCCTTCTTATCGACGAGGATTCGCAGGGAAATTCCACCAGCGGACTCAGCAAATCCCTGGATTTCGACAAAAGCCTTTATGATGTGCTGCTGAATGACACGGCGCCGGAGGAGGCGGTGGTGAAGACCGCCGTCCGCAAGCTGCATCTGCTGCCTTCCTCCATTGATCTGGCAGGGGCGGAAATCGAAATCGCGCCGCTGCCGGATAGGGAGTCCCTGCTGAAGCGGAAAATCGAGTCCCTCCGGTCTTCCTATGATTACATTCTCATCGACTGCCCGCCTTCCCTGGGGCTTATGACCCTGAATGCCCTGGTGGCTTCCGATTCCATTATCATTCCCATCCAGGCGGAGTTCTATGCCCTGGAGGGGCTGTCCCAGCTGGTGAAGACGGTGCAGGTGGTTTCCCGGAAGATGAATCCCCGCCTCCACATCCTGGGCATTCTCCTCACCATGTTTGACGGCAGGACGAACCTGTCCCTCCAGGTGGCGGAGGAAGTGAAGAAATATTTCGGCTCCAAGGTGTTCCGTACCGTGATTCCAAGGACGGTGAAGCTGTCGGAGGCGCCCAGCTTCGGCGAGCCGGTGCTGACCTATGCCCCCAAGTCCAAGGGGGCCGAGGCTTACAAGAAGTTATGTCGGGAGGTTTTGAAACGTGAATAAGAAGAAATTGGGACGGGGTCTCGGCGAACTTCTGGGAGATGCGCTGGACGATAAGGGGAAAATCCTGGAGCTTTCCATCGATTCCATTTCCCCCAATCCCTGGCAGCCCCGAAAGGACTTCGATGAGGAGTCCCTGCAGGCCCTGGCGGATTCCATCAAAGAAAACGGCCTTATCCAGCCGGTGGTGGTGCGGCAGAAGGGGACATCCCTTTCCTACGAGCTGGCGGCCGGTGAAAGGCGCTGGCGGGCGGCCCGCATGGCAGGCCTTACGGTGATTCCTGCCATTGCTGTAGATTATGACGACCGTTCCATGGCGGAAATGGCGCTGGTGGAAAACCTGCAGCGCAAGGATTTAAACCCTGTGGATGAAGGCATGGCTTACCAAAAACTCATGGACGAATACGGCCTGACCCAGGAGCAGATTTCCGAAAAGGTAGGAAGGAGCCGTCCCTATGTGGCCAACATGGTGCGCCTCCTTGACCTTCCCGATGAGGTGAAGGGCCTTCTTGCCAAAGGCGCATTGACTGCCGGACAGGCAAGGCCCCTCCTTGCCCTTGGAAGCGGCGCGGAAAAGGTGCAGCTGGCCCGCCGCATTGTGAAGGAAGGGCTTTCTGCCCGGAAGGTGGAGGAAATCATCCGGCAGGGGAAAGATACAAAGCCAAAGGATCCGCCGCCGCCTGCCTATGCCTTCATGAAGGCGGTGGAAGAAAAACTGGGCCTGGCCGTAGGTTCCAAAGTACGGGTTAAAATCGGTAAGGGAAAGAATGCCCACAAAGGCACCATTTCCATTTCCTTTAGAAACGACGAAGAATTCCAGCGGATTGCGGATATTCTGAATCAAAGTCAGAAAGACAGATAGGTGGAGTTAGGGTAGATGATCATGAATCCCAATGCATTTATATATGCCGGCATCGGCATTGTAGTTATTCTCTTTTTATTTCTTCTTCTGCAGTACTTCCTGCTGAGGAACAAGCTGAACCGTCTTTCCAAGAAATATAAATACTTCATGAACGGCGAAGACGGCGGTTCCATCGAACTGAAATTGTCCACCGAAGTGCGGGAGCTCCGTGAAATGGTGGCATCCTCTGAAAATATGCTCCATCAGCAGGAACTTCTGGCCACCATGCAGCTCCAGTCCTTCCAGAAAGTGGGCCTGGTGCGCTACGATGCCTTCGACGACACAGGGGACAAGCTGTCCTTCTCCCTTACCATATTGGACGGGAAAAACAACGGCTTCATCCTCTCCTCCCTGGCAGGCCATGACACCTCCCGCATTTACGCCAAAAAAGTAGTGAACGGCCAGTGCCGGGAAGCCCTTTCCTCGGAAGAAGCGGAAAGCATCAATATCGCCTTGGACACCCTCATGCCGGACATGGCAGATGCAGGAAATCCGGCCCCGGCGCCGGAAAACCAGCCGGAGCAGCATAAGATCGATATGGCAAAGGGAAAGTAGAAAGCCCTGCTGAAGGACATGTAAAAGGGTTCAAAAGGTGAAGGCGGGGGCCTGACGGCGCCGGTATAAATGGCGCTTTGCGGCGAAGGAATCCCGTGCATAATAAGAACTGCATAATGAGAGCTGTCTCCCCCGCTTGCGGGGTGGCAAGGGAACACGATTCGTAGGGGAGCGGGAGCGACCTGAGAATCGTGTGACACGCTTCCCTATGGGGCGAAGATGGTGTTGCATATGAGAGCTTTATTGTGCCCCCGCTTGCGGGGGAAAGGTGGTGCCGCAGGCACCAAAGGGGGGCCGCCGAAGGCGGCCTATATACTCATCGCCGCGAAGCGGCGATACCACAACCCTCTGAACCCTCTGAACCTCTTGAACCCTCTGAACCTTCATGCCGCAGGCGTGTCCAATGGCGATACCACAACCCTTGGGCCCGTAGGGCCCATCAAACTTAAGAACCCTCCGGCCATGGCCGGTCAAACTTCAGAACCTTTTGAATTTTTTGAACCCTCATGCATTCGGGAATACATCAGGGTACGCAAATTGATAAACATATCCACCGGAATATGGGGATACTTCCGGCAGCTGATTTCATAAGACAGGTAATCCATGAAAAAAACACTGAACAAAGACACAGGAGAAGTGACCTTCTCCTTTACTGATAAAGAAATCAAAAAACTGAAAATCCTATCCCTGGCAGGGGCGGCTGTCTTTATCCTCAGCCTGGGAACGGCGGCCTATGCAGCCGTTTCCATGAGCTCCCTGAAGAGTGAAAACGAGCTGTACAAGAACCAGCTGAAAATGGCGGAAGAGAAAATGAATGCCCTCTCCGACAAGACGAAGACCATTGAAAAACTGTCCTCCCAGTTGCAGGACATGATTAAAGCCAATAACAACGGCGCAGGACAGGCTATTTCTACAGCAGGAGAAGGGGGACAGGGCGGCGCCTCCACCGTGCCCGATAAAGCGAGGAACGTCAAGGCTTCTGAACATGAAAATACGGTAGAAACGGAGGACAGTGAAATTTCTACCCCCGGTGAGCTCCTTTCCTCCATGCGGAAACTGGACAAAAGGCTGGACAGCCAGATCAAGACCATGATCGTCCTCAGGGAAAAGCTGATGAATGAAACCTATGGCATGCAGGTACCTCTGCTCCATACTTCCTCCACCACGCCGGACATGTGGCCGGTGAAAGGCACCATTTCCAGCACCTACGGCTTCCGTTCAAGCCCCGGCGGCATCGGTTCCACCTACCATGAAGGCATCGACATTGCCGTAGACTACGGCTCTCCCATCGAAGCCACCGCCTCCGGCGTAGTCACCCAGGCCGGCTGGGTAGGGGGCTACGGCAACCTGGTGGAAATCAAGCACGACGGAGGCCTTGTCACCCGCTACGGCCATAACTCCGCCCTTCTGGTCACCGTAGGCCAGGAAGTGGAACAGGGCACCGTCATCGCCCTGGCCGGAAGCACAGGAAACAGCACCGGTCCCCACTGCCACTACGAAGTCCGGATCAACGGCGACGCCGTGGACCCCACCTACTTCCTGCCGGGAAATTACTGATAAAAACGCAGCGCGTCATATGGACGGGCTGCGTTTTTTGAAATGTTTCACGTGAAACAATGGGGCCGCTTTGCTGTCGGGATCGGGACCTGGGCGGTGCTTTCCGGTATTCCCGAAGGTTGACACGCCCTTACGGGCGTGAGGGTTGATGGCGCCGCCGGGCCTTTGGCCCTGGGCGCCAAGGGTTCTGTCCGGGACCGGCTGACGCCTCCCGGACGGGTTGAGGGCTTCGCCCTCGGGAGGTATATAGTATCGCTGCGCTGGCGAGGTACGGCGCCTTCGGCGCCATTTTTTATACCGCCCTGCGGGCGTCGGAAAACAGGCTAACCTCGCTCCGCTCGAGGAAATGCATTCCCCCTTTGGTGTCTGGTGCCACCACCTTTCCCCCTCTTCGAGGGGGCACTATAAAGCTCCGTTATGCTGTGAGTTGCTTATGAAAGGACTGCTTTTCAGAGCTTTATTCTGCCCCCGCTTGCGGGGGAAGTCCGGCGCAGCCGGAAAGGGGGAGGCGAGCGTAGCGAGCCAATCAGCAGAATGCTTATCATGCCATATGACACAGAAAAGTAAATCCCGTAACGCTGACTTTATAAGCATTGCCCGAAGGGCAATCTGCCACCCTCAGCGCCGCAGGCGCTGTCGCCCCTTGAGTAAAAGCGATGCAACCCGCTGCCGGCAGGCGGCCACAACCCTCGGGGCGTAGCCCCGTCAACCCTCACGCCCGACAGGGCTTGTCCATAAGCCCATCAGCTCACTATTCCACTATTTCTAAAGGAGACCCCTATGACTGATACCATCGAACAAGCACAGCAGTTTCTTCTGAAAGGCGATTTTTCCGCCTCCCTTTCCATGTACCGACGCATTTATGACGAATCGGAAAAGAACGAAGACCGGGGCACTGCCGCCGGCATGCTGTCCCAGATGTATGCCTGCGGCATGACAGGAGAAGTGAATGACAAGCTGGCCGACGATTTCCTGGCCAAAGCGGTGAAGCTCCAAAGCCCTCTGGGCCTCTTCCTGGTGGAATCCAAAGACCCGGATATTTCCTCCGCCGAATTTGAAAAGCTGGTAAAAAAGCTGAAAAGGCTGGCGGATGAGGGAAATACCTTTGCCATGATAGAAATGGGCCTCATGTATGAACACGGCCATCACCGGAGGGTGAACCTGAAAAAAGCGCTGGAATGGTACGAAAAGGCCGCATCCCTGGGCCATGCGGACGCCATGGTGCGGGCCGGGTGGATCTGGGAAGATGGAAATTTCAAAGGTCACGATGACCATAAGGCCTTCCTCTGGTACCTGAAAAGCGCCGCCATGGCCTATGGAAACGGCGAATGCCAGCTGGGCTGCTGCTATCGGGACGGCATCGGCACCGGAAGAGACATCCGCCGGGCCCTCATCTGCCTTGAAAAAGGAGCTGACCACGGCTCCGCCGAAGCAGCTCTCCTGCTTTCGGAAATCTATTCCGGCGAAGGGGCGGAAGACGAAGAAGAACGCAGCCTTGCTGACAGGGAAAAGAGCTTCTCCTATTTGAAACTGGCAGCGGAAAACGGGGGCGATGAAGCCCTGATGCGCCTGGGAAATATGTATTACAGAGGAGAAGGGACAGAAAAAAATCAGGAAAAAGCGGAGCAGTGCTATAAAAAAGCCTGGGACGGCGGAAATCCCCTGGCCGGCACCATGCTGGGCCTCATTTACATCTACGGCTATGGGGATCCGGAAAGCATGAAAAAGGGCATTTCCTATCTGTACCAGGCATCCCGGGAAGGAGACCCCGATGCCTTCCGCGAACTGGCACTGTGCCTGCTCTATGGACGGGGCATGGAAAAGAATGAAACCCGTGGACTCTCCATGCTGGAAAGCCTTACAGAAGAAAATGAACCCCTCAGCCTCACAGCCCTGGGAAACTGGTACATGAACCGGAGAGAGCCGGACAAAGCCCTGCCATACTTCCGCAAAGCATCGGACCTGGGCGAACCGAATGCAGAATTCGCCCTGGGCTATTGCTACCTCTCCGGTACCGCCGTCCCAAGAAACCTCAGAAAAGCCCAGGAACTCCTCCAGCGCGCCGCCATGAAAGGACAGAAAGAAGCGGAAAAAGAACTGAGGACGCATTTTGGATAAAACAGTTTCCTGTGGGCAATAAACACCACAGCGTGTCATCTCAATGGGAAACTATACGCAAATAGTTTCCTGTCGGTAAGAAACACCAATGCGTATCATCTCAATAGGAAACCCTTCGCAAATAGTTTCCTGTCGGTAAGAAACACCACAGCGTGTCACCTCAATAGGAAACTATACGCGAACAGTTTCCTGTCGGTAAGAAACACCAATGGCGTCAAGTCGAATAGGAAACTATACGCGAACAGTTTCCTGCCGGTAAGAAGCACCAATGGCGTCAAGTCGAATAGGAAACTATACGCGAACAGTTTCCTGCCGGTAAGAAGCACCAATGGCGTCAAGTCGAATAGGAAACTATACGCGAACAGTTTCCTGTCGGTAAGAAACACCAATGCGTATCATCTCAATAGGAAACCCTTCGCAAATAGTTTCCTGTCGGTAAGAAGCACCAATGCGTATCATCTCAATAGGAAACCTTTCGCCAACAGTTTCCTGTTGGTAAGAAACACCATGCGTGTTACCACAATAGGAAACTATTCGCCAACAGTTTCCTGTCGATAAGAAACACCACAGCATATCATCTCAATAGGAAACTCTTCGCGAATAGTTTCCTGTCGGTAAGAAACACCACAGCATATCATCTCAATAGGAAACCCTTCGCAAACAGTTTCCTGCCGCAATGAAACACAGTGAAACTACACCGGACAGGAAACTGATTTCAAAAGAAAGGAGCTAAACCATGACAGAAGGAGAAAGCCTGTTTTTACAGGGAAAAATAGAGGAAGCCTATAAAGAACTGCAGAGGGAAAAGACCGGCCGGGCCTTCTACCTTTTAGGCCTTATAGAGCGGGAAGGCTACGGCCACAGGAAGGCGGACGAAGAGAAGAGCCGCCGTTTCTTTGAAGAAGGAAAGAAACTAGGAGACCCTCTCTGCGGCATTTCCCTCTTCCAGGGAGAAACGGGGAAATCCATGTGGGACACGGTGAACCAGGATTTCTCCCGGGTCCTCCTCATGGCCAACCAGGGGGACGTACTGGCCATGGATGAAGCAGGCCTCTCCTACATGGGAAACGGCATGATTCTGGACTACGAAGAAGGGGTGAAATGGCTGGCCAAAGGCGCCTTCTACGAATACTGGAAAGCCCTCTACGACCTGGGCATGTTCTACTATGGGCATAATATCAGCGACGAAAGGGAAGCAAAAGCCATTGCCTGCTTCTCAAAGGCTGCAGAATTCCATGACAGTGAAAGCGAATACATGCTGGGCCTCATGCTGGCCATGAAGGCAAAGCGGGAAGAAGAACTGGAAGAACCGGTTTCCTGGATGGAAAAATCCTGGGAACATGGAAATGAAGACGCCGCCCTCTTTTTGGGAAAACTGTACGAAGGAACCATTGATACAGCCGGTGAAATGGACCCCATACCGGAAAAGGCAAGAGCCTGGTTTGAAAAGGCGGCGGCCAAAGGAAACGGCGAAGCCCTGGCAGAACTGGCCTTCTTCTATGAAAACGGCGTTACCGTACCAAAAGACAGCAAAAAGGCGGCAGACCTTCTGAAAGACGCCGTAGGCTATGGCTATGATGAGGCGCTCTTCTCCCTGGCCCTCCATTATCTGGAACATGGAAAGGAAGACGAAGCCCTGCCCTACATGGAAGCCGCCGCAGCCAAAGGGGAAGAGAGGGCCCTCTACCTGGCAGGCATGATGTACCTCCAGGGAAGAGGCACGGAGCCGGACCGCCGGAAAGCCATAGACTACCTGAAAGAAGCAGCAGACCACGGCTCCGCCGAAGCGGTGGAAGAATTGCAGAAACAGGGAAAATATTTTATTTAGTGTACTAGTGTACTAGTGGGCTAGTGATCTAGTGGGGGAAATGGGACAGTGAGACAGTACGCAGCTTTCCGCTAACCGCTGCGTGCTGGGATGTATTCCCGAATGCCGGGAGACGACAGATGTCAGATATTCGGTATTCCTGAAAGCAAGAGGGGGAAGGCGCCTGGGGCGCCCAGGTTCTATCGTTCGTGTGCTTCGCACCGAACGATGGGCTTTCCCCACAGGGCGGGCTGGTTCAAAGGGGAGTATGTAAAAAGTTCTTAAGATTGACTGGCCCGGTGGGCCAGAGGGTTCTTACGTTTGACAGACGCTTCGCGTCTGAGGGGTGTGGTATCGCCTGACGGCGATGAGTATAAAAGCTGCCTGTCGGCAGCGAAAACCGTATAACCGCCCTGACGGGCGATAGAAAAGCGCCCCCCTTTGGTGCTGTGCAATGTGCCACATATGACACTGCAGGAAAGCGTAGAGAGGCCTATTCTCCCCCCTGAATAGGGGTGGCAAGCGAACACGATTCGTAGGGGAGTGATAGCGACCTGAGAATCGTGTGAGACGCTTTCCTGTGGAGCAGTCCGGCGTAGCCGGATAGGGGGTGGCCACGATAGTGGCCAATTCCCGCCGATTGATATTTATTTACAGATGAGACACTAACGTCATGCACCAAGATTCTTCACTGTGTTCAGAATGACCATGTTAGACGGGAAGGTAATCCCGTAACGCCCTTGCGCCCCTTGAGGCGGAGACCCTGCATAGGGGTCTCCGAGTCAGTCGAAGTTGGCCCTTATCCTGCACATAAAAGGACTTTCCTATGAATCGCCCGACCGATGCCGCAGGCGCGGTTGTTTGGTTTTCGCTGTCGCCGACAGGCGGCAATAAATCTCATCGCCCCAAAGCGGCGATACCACTACCTTCAACCGCCGAAGGCGGCTGTCGCCCCCTGAGCGAAGCGAACACAACCTTTTTACATAACCTGCGGCGAAGCCGCGCCCCTTTTTTACACGCCCTAGAGCTCATCAAATGCTATAATGAAAACAATTTCCACGAGAAACGAGGAATTACAATGACTGAATTGGAAAATGCTGAAAAATTATTTCTTGCCTACAAGGTCAGGGAGGCTTACCCCCTCTTCCAAAAGCTGGCGGAGGAAGGGAGCAGCCGGGCCCTTTATTTCCTGGCCCTCTATGAGCAGTACTACCTGGGGGTGGCTCCCTTTGCTCCCAAAGAAGCCGTTCAAAAGGCTTTGAAGGGCGCCCGGGCAGGGGACGGGCTCTGCGGCGTTTTCTGCATGCTCCATTTTGACCTTTTGAGTCATGAAGAGTTCCATGAAATCATGGACGCGAAGGAAAAGTGGGTTTCCGCCGCCAAAGAGGAAAGCGATGCCTTTGCCCTGGAAGCCCTGGGCTGCCTCAGCGTGGTGCATGGAGAAGAAGAGGAAGAGGTGCATACAGGCCTCCATCTGCTGGAGGCCGCTGCCATGCAGGGATACTGGAAGGCATGGAACGATCTGGGACAGTTCCATGACCGCCATGTGCAGGACAACAATCCTATCCTCGAAAAATACGTGGACGATAAAAAGGCCATTTCCTGCTACCGGAAATCCATGGAAGCCGGCTATCCGGACAGCATGAACCGCCTGGCCTATTTCTACTACTTGGGAGACGGCATGCCGAAGGATGAAAAGGAGGGCATCCGCCTTTTCAAGAAGGCTTTTTCGCAGGGACATCTGAAGGCAGGCACCGCCATTGGCATGCTGTATCTCTTCGGCGCAAAGGACAAAGACAAGAAGGAAGGCTTCCGGTATACGAAGAAGGCAGCAGAGGGAGGAGAGCCTACGGCCATGGGCAATCTGGCCAACTGCTGGTACTATGGCAATGGTACGAAAAAAGACCGCCGTCTGGCCCGGATATGGTATCAGAAGGCCTCCGACGCCGGCATGGATTCTTCCACCACCCAGCTGGCGGTGATGTACCATGAAGACGGCAATGAGGAAAAAGCCTTTTTCCTTTTTAAACAGGCCGCAGAACGGGGATACCCGGAAGCCATGGGCTGGCTGGCCGCCTGCTATCAGTACGGCTACGGTACCGAACCGAATAGTTTGGCCGCGGTGCAGTGGCTGGAAAAGGCATCTGCTGCAGGAAGTCAGGAAGCAGAAACAGCGCTTCGGTACCTTCACAGCGAATTAGAGGGAAATAATCCATGAAATTTCTGATTTCCTCTAAAAACTCCGGAATCCTTCTGGCCGCTGCCCTTCTGGCAGGGGCCCTTTCCCTTCCTGTTTCTGCAGAAGAAGGAAATATAGAAGACATGCTCTTCAAAAGCGCCCTGGCCGCCGGCAGGGAAGAAGGGGAGAGTCCTGCTCCCGAAGAACCTGTTTCACCGAAGGAAAACCTCATCCTCCTTACCTGGCAGGAAGATCCGGAATCCGTGCGCTACGAAGTGGAAATCTTCCGGGGCCTGCCGGACAATCTGGACAGGAACGAACCGGTGGAAAACCATCTCTATGACAACCGGCGCATTTATTCCAACCAGGTGCTGGTGGACCTGTCCGCCTTCCCGCCGGGAGAAGCGCCCCTCTACTGGCGGGTGCGGCCCATCGACGCCGACTGGCAGGGCATGGGTCCCTTCTCCTCTCCCATGGAAGTGAGAAGCACCATGAAAAAGGTTACAAGGAACGCCCCCTATCCCCACGTGTACCGCCCGGGCAACGGCTCCACCCTGCTCTATCCGGTCTATTCCTATGCAGGAAATCCGGGGGCCGCGAAATACGAAGTGGAAGTGACCGGTGCCTATCCGGAAAATCCCGACAGCAGCGAGCCTTCCAAATACCGGGTCTTCTCCAAAGTCACCACCCTGTCCAACGTGTACGACGACAACCCGAGAATCGGCACCTTCTACTGGCGGGTTCGGGGCATGGATGAAGACGGAAACCCCGTAGGCATCTGGAGCCTGCCGGAAAAGGTGAGAACCAATCCCGACGAACACTTCGAAGTGGGCATCTTCGGTGACAGCATCACCCAGGGCGGCGGCCACCTCTACCACAGCCCCGCCGACATGGCCTACAGCTACGTCACCTACCTGGACTTTCCCGCCGTCAATATGGGCAGGAGCGGCGACACCACCGAAATGATGGAAGACCGCTTCGACAGGGACGTACTGCCCTTCCATGTGAAATACCTCCTCATCATGGGCGGTATCAACGACCTCCGCATGGGCGCCGACCCGGATAAGGTCATCCACCACCTGGAAGCCATCCGGAAGAAATGCATAGACCACCACATCGTCCCCATCCTCTTGACCATCGTCCCCATTAACCCGGAAAACATCCAGAAATACTACGGCGACGTCACCTACAGCGGCTGGAAAGAATCGGTAGACAAAGTCAACGCCTACATCCGCACCCAGCCCCATATCGACACAGCCGCCCCCTTCTCCGACTACCCCGTCATGCCCGCCGAACTGGCCATGGACGGCATCCACGGCGACTGGAACGCCAAGCAGATGATTGCCGGAGAAATTAATCGGCATATGGGAGAATTCAGGAAATAGGGGATAGTGGGCTGGTGTACTAGTGAGCTAGTGTTCTAGTGGGACAGTGGGACAGTGAGACAGTGGGACAGTGAGATAGTGGGACAGTGAGACAGTAAGCAGCTTTCCGCTAACCGCTGCGTGCTTACCACCTGCCCTTCCCGCCGGATACCGTCATTCCGAGCACCAGCGAGGAATCTCGGTACGCGTCCATAGTGACTCATTAGTTGGTAAATACAAATCGGCGGGAAGACATCAGACTATCAGACTATCAGACGATCAGACGTCAGATATACGGTATTCCCGAAAGCAGGAGGGGGAGGCGCCTGGGGCGCCGGGTTCAAAGGGAGTATGTAAAAGGTTCTAAGGATTGACCGGCCCCATGGGCCGGAGGGTTTTTAAGTTGTGCGCCAGTTCGGCGTGTATAGTATAGTCTGGTGAAAGTCCAGACCC
>NZ_CALGPS010000162.1 GCF_937959425.1 uncultured Dialister sp. | reverse complement strand
CGTCAAACTTAAGCCCCTTAAGAACCTTCGGCCCAAAGGGCCGTCAACCCTCACGCCGAAGGCGTGTCAGCCGCCGTAGGCGGCCACCCCCTATCCGGCTGCGCCGGACTTCTCCACGGGAAAGCGTCTCACACGATTCTCAGGTCGCTGCCGCTCCCCTACGAATCGTGTTCGCTTGCCACCCCTATTCAGGGGGGAGAATAAGCCTCTCTATGTTTCCCTGCGGCGTCATGTGGCACAATGCTGAGCGTCCATAGGGACACTGTGCACATCCTGCATAGGATGTGCAAGTCGGGCGAAGTAAGGCGCCTAGCCTGCCCATAAGGGCGCTTTCCTTTTGTCGCCCGACCGAACTTAGCGGGGGAAAGGTGGTGGCGCCAGCCACCAAAGGGGGAATGCATTTCCGACGCCCGCAGGGCGGTTGTATGGTTTTCCCACGGGCGAAAGCCCGGTTGTATGGTTTTATACAAACTGGCGCCTTCTATAATTTAGAGGCGCCCTACAACAACCCTCGCGCCAAAGGCGCGTCAAACTTAAGCCCCTTAAGAACCTTCGGCCCAAAGGGCCGTCAACCCTCACGGCCGAAGGCCGTGTCTCATATACGCCCCGAAGGCGTTTCCTGTAGCGTTATCGCTGCTGGTTTCCACATCGGCGAAGTAGACTTTGATTCCCTTTTTTCCAAGAATCTCTTCCACCCGGCTCCTAAGGTACTTGTTAGCCATGACGCCGCCTACGGCGATGAAGGGTCTTTTTTCGAAGGGGCAGGCGGAGAGTTCTTTATCCAGGGCTTTTCCTATATGTTCCAGGACTCCTTCCGCGATATCTTCTCTGGCGTATTTCCCGGAGGCGATGTCCTTCTGCACCCTGGTTTCGGGGCCGGAGAAGGAGAAGGCGCCTTTGACGGCAGATCTTGGGATGTGGTAGGTGTGATGGCCTTGCAGCGCCAGTTTTTCCAGTTCCCTGCCGCAGGGGAAGTGAAGGCCCAGAGAGACGCCTACGCGGTCGATAAGCTGGCCGGCGGTGATGTCTCTGGAGTCCATGAGGGTTGTAATTTCCATGCATTCCCCCTGCCAGATGCAGGAGAGGACATCCATGGTGCCTCCTGACATGTGCATCATGTAGAAGGGTTTGCCCCAGAGGGCGGGGTATTTCCTGATGGCCGCCAGGGCGTGGTTTTCCTGGTGGCTGAATTCATACACCGGTACGTGGAGAGCGGCGGCGAGGGAGAAGGCGCAGCCTTTGCCAACAAGAAAGGCGGGCATGTACGAATCTGCCCGCCTCCGTGGAAAAGAAGATACTCCGATTCCTTTGATATCCTGCAGGAAAGGAGAAAGTTTCTGCAGAATGAGGGGAAGGTTCTTCGTGTGCTGGAAGACCATCTGGGACTGGGAGAGCCCCCGGTTTCCTTCCTTGACGGAAAGAACGATCCTTTCTTCCCCCGCAAGCTCCCCGGAAGAGTCACAAACAGCGGCTGACGTGGTGTAGCAGCTGGTATCTATTCCAAGAAACCTTGCCATGATTATCCTTTCATTGCCTGATCGAGAACGCCGTTGATGAAACGGTAGGAGTTTTCCCCGCCGTACACCTTGGCCATTTCCACAGCTTCATTGATGATGAGCTTCCTGTCGGCAGCCCTGTCACCCATGAAATAGAATTCTGCCAGCGCCAGGCGGAGGATATTCTTATCCACCACATTGAGCTGGGAAAGAGACCAGTTTTTCAGATGGGCGGTAATGGTTTCATCGATTTCCCTATGACCCAGAGCCGCCTCCACCAGAGCATCAGCGAAGGCCCTGTCGCTTTCGGATAATTCCAATCCATCCGACGTAATGGCTTCCGTATCCGGATTCAGCTCCCTGGAGTATAAAACCTGGAGAGCATATTCTCTTGCGCTTCTTCTGCTCATGATGACCTCTTTCAATTCACAATATCAGTAATGGTTATATCTATACCATAAATGGTTTCATCGGTAAGGGAAAGGAGAAGGTTCCTCACCACCATCTGCACGTAGCGGGCCGTTTCCACCGGCCGGCACCCCTTATGGAGCGCCAGGGAGACATCCACCTTGATTCCCTTCTTCCGGCTTCTCCGCACAAGGAGCCCCTTGTGGCCGTGAAAGCCGAAGGCCTGGGAAAGGCCGGAAATCATATCCTGGAAACCGTCGGCGGTGAAATGGGAAACTTCGGGAACGGCAAGCACAGCCCTCTCGATTTTCTCGTACACTTCCTCCTCCGGCACAATGGTAATGGTTTCATCCTGACTCATTTTGCCTGGTCCTTCTCAAAAACAATCTGGGACACATTGACATTCACCGCACTGACGCGGATGCCAAGGGCATCGGACACCGCTTCCTTCACCGTCTCCTGCAGCTTCAGAGCTACTGCAGGGATTCGAAGGCCGTGGCGCACGCACACATAAAGATCAAGGATGACTGCGCCATCCCTGATGCCTACATGGACCCCGTCCGTATCCCTGTCCGACATGACGGAGGACAGGCTCTGGAGGAAAGTCTCCCCCATGCCTGCAATGCCCGGAACACTGACCGCTGCCGCCCTAGCCACTATGGCAATGACCCGGTCGGAAAAGCGGAGACGCCCCAGCTCATTTTCCACTTTTACCGTTTCCATGGGAATCACCCATTATTTTACACGTTCAATGTATGCGCCTGTACGGGTATCGATACGAAGAACTTCCCCTTCATTGATGAAGAGCGGAACAGAAACGATGTAGCCTGTTTCCATCTTAGCCGGTTTGGAACCGCCGGTAGCTGTATCGCCGCGGATGCCCGGTTCTGTTTCAACTACCTTCAGTTCAACAGAATTCGGGATATCTACGCCGATGATGTTGCCATTGAAGAACATGACAGTGCATTCCATTTCTTCCTTCAGGAAATTGATCTTGTCACCCAGCTGTTCCTTATTCAGCATGATCTGTTCATAAGTTTCAGTATCCATGAAGCAGTAGGAACCGTCAGCTTCATAGAGGTACTGCATAGGCTTACGTTCAACAGTGGCCGGCTGCAGCTTGATGCCTGCATTGAACTTACGTTCAACTACAGAACCGTTCTGCAGATTTTTCAGCTTCGCACGAACGAAAGCAGCACCTTTACCAGGCTTTACATGCAGAAATTCCACACACTGCCAAACCTGGCCGTCCAGTTCGACGGTAATTCCGGGACGTAAATCATTACTAGAAATCATTTAATTTTCCTCCTGCTACACTTGCAAAAATTTTTTGGGAAATTCAGTCAGAATGGAAACCCCATCCTGCTTTATAACAACCGTATCTTCGATACGGACTCCACCGGTACCGGGGAGATATACCCCCGGTTCAACAGTTTCTGTCATATTCACTTCCAAAATGGAATGGTCCCTCTGGGCCAGCACCGGCGCTTCATGAATCTCAAGGCCCACACTGTGCCCCAGGGCATGGGTGAAATACCCGTCCAGCCCCCATTTCTTCAAGTACTCCCTGGCTGCCGTATCCGCCTCATCGGCCCGCATGCCCGCCTTCAGAAGACCTTCCACATGCTCATTGCAGCCAAGAACCTTATCGTAAAGGAAACGCTGGCGGGTGGAAATATTTCCCACAGCCACCGTCCTTGTAATATCGGAATGATATCCTTTATAAATGGCGCCGAAATCAAAGGTAATCAGGTCCCCGTTCTCGATGACCTTCTCCGTAGCCGTGCCGTGAGGATAGGCTCCCCGCTCACCCGACGCCACGATAGTATCGAAGGACTTTCCCTCCGACCCCGCCTTCAGCATCTCGCACTCCAGCACCGCCTGCAGGTACCGCTCCGTCACACCGGCGCGGATATAGGGGATCGTATTTTTGAAACCCTCATCGGAAATTTCACAGGCCCTCTTCAAAAGAGCAAGCTCCTCCTCCGACTTGATGCGGCGCACATCATCCACCGGGCAGAACTCAAAATCCACATCCGGCATGGTTTCATCAAAAGAAAGATACATCCGGTAAGACAAAACCGACTCAATGCCCAGACGCTTCACATGGCAGGAACCGACAAGACGGGCCAGCGTCTCCGCCAGCTTCCCCCTGTAGTCCACCACAGTGAACCCCCTCGCCTCCTCCTTCGCCTGCTCCACATAGCGGGAATCCGTGAGGAAATAGAAATCTCGGGGCGTCACAAAAAGATAACTGTCAGAACCGGTGAATCCACTGATGTACCGTAAATTTTCATCCTTCTGCACAAACAGGCCGTCCACGCCCCATTTACGCAGATACTCGGAAATCATTTGTTCATTAAGCACAAAATCACTCTCTTCCATTACCCTATAATCATACAGTATCTCGGGCTATTTGTCTAGATTTTTTGACAGCGCCTCTGGGCGTGAGGGTTCTAAAGATTGACGGGGCTTTCGCCCCGAAGGTTCTTAGGTTGTGCGCCAGTTCGGCGTGTATAGTATAGTCTGGTGAAAGT
>NZ_CALGPS010000161.1 GCF_937959425.1 uncultured Dialister sp. | reverse complement strand
CCACCCCTGTTTAAGGGGTGGGTGGCGAGCGCAGCGAGCCGGAAGGGGTCAGCCGCAGACGGTTTATAAAATTTATTGCCCGCAGGGCAATCCACAACCCTCGGCCCAAAGGGCCGTCAAACCTAAGAACCCGACCGCCATCGGCCGGTCAATCTTAAGAACCTTTTCATCCGCCTCTTTGCGGCCCCACAAACCCTCCATTGCAGGAGGATTTTTTATTTCCAAAGAAAAGGATGCCCTGTTTTATGGATACCCCTGTGTTTTCAAAGGCCGGAAAAGCAGAAAGCCCAGCCCCGGCTATGGGAGAAGGTGTGAGAAATAAGAAGTAAAAGGTATACTTTTGTATATATTTTGCATGTTCCCGCATAGGTTATACCCTTTTGTGGAGGGAGCGGAGAGCCGCCGCTCTGTGAAATCCGGCAGAAATGGCAACCCTGCAAGTGTGAATAATATGCATAAATATACGTTATATAAGGTCCTGCTTCTTCAGGAAGTATGGGAAAGCTCTGTCGGAATAGAGCCGGCAGAGCTTTTTTCATGCTTATGAAAACCACTTGGACATAAAATTGACCACTTTTGCAGAAAAACGACCACTTTTGCAGAAAAAATAGAAACGAAAAACCTTTTACGCTATAGTAATGACAGATGAAACGGAAGAACTGCATAGGTACTGAGACAGCGTCGAAAGTCGAAAAAATTATTGACCCCTGACCTTTATTTCGTGCGCCCCAAAACAGGAAAAGACGAAAAGAAAGACCGATTTCCCTGTGCTTTGGGAAAAAACGCAGCCGGCAGCACCTGTATAGTCCTTCTGCATAATCTGTATAAACGGATTCGAAGGCCCGCTCTGAGCCTTGAAGATATGAGTATACACAATAAGAACCGGATAAAGGAGGCATGGGTACAAACCGGTTCCGCCGCTGGGACGAACCCCCTGGGGCTATGTGAGTCAAAAATGCGGCACATCCGGCGCTAAGCCGCAAGAAAATGATTCGGAGCATCTATCATTTCCATTTAAAGGAGGGTAACACCATGAATAAGATTTATAAAGTCATCTGGAGTAAAGCGAAGCACACCTATGTGGTGGCATCAGAAATCGCCAAAGGCCACACCAAGGGCGAAACCACAGGAAAAGGACTGAAGAGACTGGCAGCAGCTCTGCTGGTGGCAGCAGCTCTTATGGGTCCAAACTTCGCCTGGGCCGCGGACATCGTGACGGTCACGGATACGAGCACTACGCAGCAGACGATGTACACCAAAGATGGAGCAGATAATACCTTTGCCACAAAGGGAAGCCTGACCACAGAAGCAACTGAGCGTGCAAATGTCGATTCGACCCTGCAGACCAATATCGACAACGAAGTTACAAACCGTAAAGCAGCAGATTCGACCCTGCAGACCAATATCGACAACGAAGCTACAAACCGTAAAGCTGCCGATACAACCTTGCAGAGCAATATCGATACAGAAGCAACGGACCGCAAAAACGCGGATAAAACCATTCAGCAGGCTGTAGATGCCAAAGCAAATGCGGCTGACGTATATAGCAAAGATGTTGCAGATGATACCTTTGCCACAAAGAAAAGCCTGGCCCAAGAAACCACCGACCGTGAAACTGCTGATATGAACCTTCAGAAGGCTGTAGATGCCAAAGCAAATGCGGTTGATGTGTACAGCAAGGCCGATGCCGACACGACATTTGCTACCAAAACTGAAGTCAATACAGCAGATACGAATCTGCAGAAAGCGATTGACGATGAAGCTAGGAAACGGAAGTACTCGGTGACTAATCTGGAAAATGCAGATAAGCAGCTCCAGAACAATATTGATACCGAGAAAACTGCCCGTGAATCAGCTGATTCCGCACTGGACTCCAGAACGTCCGCGTTGGAAGCCAAGACAGGGTCTCTTAACAGAGTAGCAGCTGCTAATAGTACTTCTATTAATGAATCCATGACATATAAAGGCAATCAGTATAGCGCAACTCTTCAGGTCAATGGAAGCGGAGCACAGATTGGTGTAGTCAATAATTCGGAGGCAGGACTTGCCAATGATGGCGGTACTGCTTATACAGAATATCGCGCCATAACTGGAGCGATTGTGAGCAAGGCAACTGGACAGGTTGTTGATACTGCAGGAGATACTACAGGAGAATATTCCCAGGCTGCTACTAAATCGACCGGGACAACTTTTACTTATTCAAATGATGGAGGAAAAACTTCTTCCTCTACCACAATTAAAGGTAACAGCGTTTCCACTGGAACCGTTTCCGCAACAGCGGGAATTACTGATGAAACGACCAAAGACGGGACATCTGTTATTGCGTCTCAGACTGTGGGCCAGAACCTGAATGCCCTGGATGAACGGATTACCAATGTAAAAGAATATCTGGAAAAACAGACATCTGATAATTATGTAAGCAAGACTGACGCTGCATTGCAGGACGATGGGGCCATTGTGAGAAAGGCCAACACCATCGGCGAAAACGTGGCGCTGCTGGATGCCGGCCTGGCAAAGGAAACGGCTGCCCGCCTTGGCGCAGATGCAGCTCAGGACAAGGTGATTCAGCAGGTGAATGACAACCTGGTAGCCAGCGTCAACTCGATTAATCAGAACATGGCTAATGGGTTCAATACCCTGAGCCAGGTTGATGCCAATGAACTGGCAGCCCGTGTAGCAGCTGATACGACACTGGTGGAAGCCGTGAACAGCGGACTGAGCCTGAGCGACGACAATGTGCTGCAGAAGAACACCACTAAAATTGACGAAAAAGGCAACGTGACTACCTCCAAAACCGATGCCAAAGAATTGATTCTGAATAAGGACAATGACAATCAGATTACCCTGAACGACAAGGGCATCAAAGTTGGCACCAACAGCAGTGTGGTGGATAAAGACGGTGTCTACACCGGCGGCGATACCTATGATGCAGCCTATGCAGCTATGAGCGCTGACGGCAAAATCAAAGGGGCCAACGGGGCCTTCACCGTGGATGAAGATGGAAATGTCGCTTCCAAGGCAACCATCACCGGTGAAACAGTAACCGACGGTAAGGGCGCTTCCATGAGCAACGGAACGGTAACCGGCAAGACCCTGACCGATGGGATTGCTACCATTACCAATGGCAATATCAACACCAGCGGCACCATTACCGGTGGCACCGTAACTTCCACGGGCAACATCTCCGCACTGGGTGACATCCACGCAGGCGGCGCATTGACAGGAGCAAGCCTTTCTGTAACAGGTGGTATTAGTGGTGGCAGTATTACCGTTAACGGAACAGCTAATATTAACGGTAATACGTCCATTAATGGGGATATGACCGCTACTGGCAAAGTACAGGGCAGCAGTATCACCGATGGTACCGCAACTCTTACAGGGGGTAATCTGACTGGTGTTAATAAAATTGAAACCGGCACTCTGAAAACTACCGGCGATGCTGAAATCGGCGGTGACCTGGATGTAAAGGGCGACCTTTCTGTAGAAGGCGAATTCAATGCCAAGACCCTCTCCAGCAGGCTGGATGAAAATAACTTCACCACCATCAACGGCGGAAACGTGACTTCTGTAAACAGCAAAGTAAACACAGATGATGGAAGAACCTACACAAGTTCTTCGAAATTAACTGAAAAAGGAAGAACAGACACGGCAGCCAACGGCACAACTAGGAATGTATCTACCATGGCTGCAGGTGAATCTGGCTCCACCATTTTCAGCCTGGCTGATGAAAAACAGAAATCCTATATCACCCAGAACCTGAAGAAGATCCTGCAGGGCATCCAGAATGGAACCAATGCAACCACCGTTGACCAGACAGAAACGGGCATCAAGAGCACCGCTACCGACGGGAAGAACACCGCTTCCACCAACCTGAGCAATAAAGGATTCAACACCTACGCTACTGACGGAACAAACAAGACCTACACCAAACAGACCGCTACGGATATCAAGAATACCGCTGAAAACGGAACGATTTCCAACACCGCCAAAGACCTGGTGAACAGCGCTTCTGAAAACATGACCAACACCGTTGGCAAGAATCTGGAAACTACCGTTGGCGGAGAAATGAAAACTACTGTAACCGGAAAGGTAACTGAAGATTTCAAAAATGACCTGACAACCACAATCGGTGGAAACAAGAGCGAAACGGTAGCTGGAACCAGCGAAGAAACGGTAACCGGCAAGAAGACTGAAGCCTACAACGGCGGCCTGGAAACCACAGTAACCGGTGAAGAAAAACACACCGTAAACGGCAATCAGACAAATATCATTACCGGAACCCAGACCACTACCGTTACCGGCGATGTGACAGAAGACTACAAGGCTAACCTGTCCACCACCGTAAGCGGAAACCAGACCACCACTGTTACCGGCGATAGCAGCCTCACCGCTGAAAATATCAACAACACAGCAAAGAACAAGATTACCAATAAGGCAATCGATGTAGAAACCGAAGCGTCCAGCTCCATTGTGAACAAAGTATCCAACGATGCCGGCGCCAATACCTCTACCCAGATGTCCTATCAGACAACGGAAGAAATGAGCCAGGCCGATGGTAAGACCGCTTCCTACCTCCGCGGCGCAGCAGAAGAAAAATCCCAGCTCATCGAAGGCGATAAGAAGACTACCATCGATACCATTGCAGGACAGACCAACACCAATATCACCGATGGAACCAATACTTCCAACAGCCTGCAGAAAGCTGACCAGGTGGCTTCCGCCGTCACCGACGGCACCAACACCACTATTGTGAACCAGGATGCCAAGAGCCTTGCTTCCTCCATCACCGAAGGAGCAAAGGCAAACAACACCAATAATACGGTGGATAAATCTGAACAGCTTATCAAAGCAGACGATACACACTTCTATGCTGAAACCAAGACTGTAGATAAAGCGGAAGAAGCGCTGAAATCCGGTACTACACTGATTGACATTGTGAAAGATACCACGACTGCCACTGTAAGCAGTGCAGTTACCGATGGCAAGACCATTACCGGTATCAGCCAGAATGCAAAGGATATCAACCTCAGCGCAGCTGGCGGAACCATTGCTAACAGTGCGAAGAACATCAGCAATACTGCAGTGGAAAAACTGTCCAACTCTGCGGCGGAAATCGAAAATACCGCTTCTAAGTCTATCAAGAACTCCGTAGGTAACAACGTATCCAGCTCTATGACCGTCAATAAGATTGAAGAATCTGTGGTGGATGATAAGAATAACAACACCTTCACCAAGACCGCTACCAAGGACATCAACGTAGTCACCGACGGCACCAATACCAGCACCGAAAGCCAGCTGGCAGGCAGCGTGAATACGTCGCTGAAAGAAGTAGACGCTGACGGAAAAACGACTAAGTCTTTGAACAACATGAAGACGGTTTCCGAAGATACCACTAAGATTACCGATACCGCATCCGGTGCATTCTCCAGCTCCAGCCAGAAGGCGGACAGCATCACCAACACCGTAAAGAACGGAAACGGGTCTAACGTGGCTACGGATAAAGCCCTTTCCTCTGAATCGAAACTGACCAGCGGCAGCAGCGTCATCGATGTGCTTAAGAGCCTTGACGATGCAGCAAATCCGGCAATTACAAGTTCCGTAACCGATGGTACGAACAAGAGTGAAGTGAAGCAGACCGCTTCCGAAGTAGCTACCAGCGCTAAGGATATTTCCAACACCGCAACGGACAAGATTACCAGCCAGATTGGCGACGGCTCTAAAGTGAAGAGTGAAATGACTGCTGATGGCATCACCAATACCGCAGAAGGCGGCACCATTTACAACAAGTCGAAGGATATCCTGAACGAAGCTTCCGGCGATATCATCAACTGGGCAGATGGTGAAATCGGAAACGTTGCCACCAAGATTACCAATATCACCGGCGACAACACAGTAACCAGCGATACCAAGGGTACCACCTTTGAAAATAAGGCAAATAGCACTGCTATTAAAGAAGGCAAAGTCACAAAGACCACCATTTCCGGCAACACACTGGAAACCGGCAAGGCAACCATGGACTATGCGGAAGTGATGAAAGACCTGGGCGTTCATGGAAAGGCAACTATTGACGGTGATACCAGCGTAGGTGGCAACCTCTCTGTAACCGGTACATCTACTCTCACCGGCGATGTAACTATGAAGTCCAATGCGACAGTTGAAAAGGACCTGACAGTCAATGGCAAGTCTACTCTCACTGACGATGTAACCATGAAGTCCAATGCGACAGTTGAAAAGGATTTGACTGTCAAAGGAACAACCACTACAGATACTCTCAAGGTAACCGGTTCTTCCGAATTTGACGGCAAGGCTACATTCAATGATATTGTAACTATGAACAAGGGACTCTCCGTCACCGGCGGTGTAACCGCAGATACAGTAACAGCAGGTACAGTAACCGCTGATTCCTACAAGGTAGGAGACAAGACCTACATCGATAAAGATGGTATCAATGCGAATAACCAGGTTATCAGGAATGTAGGCCAGGGAAAGATTTCCGAAGGCTCCACTGATGCCGTTTCCGGCGGACAGCTCTATGAAACCAATACCAGGGTCAGCGGACTGGAAACCCGTGTGGGTGCGGTGGAAACCAGGGTGGATAAGCTGGACAACAAGATCGACAAGGTAGGCGCCAATGCAGCAGCCATGGCAAACCTCCATCCGTTGGAATTTGATGAAGACTCCAAGTGGAACATTGCAGCAGCAGTAGGCAGCTCCGGCAGCGAAACTGCCAGCGCGGTAGGCGTATTCTACCGGCCCAATGAAAACGTGATGGTCAATGCCTCCGCAGCCATGGGCACCGGTGAGAATATGTTCGGCGGCGGCGTATCCCTCCGTCTCGGCCACGGCGGCAACAAAGCCAAAGAGGCACAGATGAAGGCGGCTGCAGCGGAAAATAAGGAACTCCGCGCTAAAGTGGACGACCTCACCGCCCGCATGGACGCACTCCTCTCCGTACTGAACCCCAACATGTCGAAAGATTTCCCGGACGTTCCGGAAAACCACTGGGCCTACGAAGCTGTTTCCCGCCTGGCAGGCAATGGCATCGTGGAAGGCTATGAAGACGGCAAGTACCATGGAGAGAGACAGATGACCCGCTATGAAATGGCAGAAATCATCTACAACGCCCTCTCCAAAGGCGCTAAGGCTGAAAAGAAACTGGTGGAAGAATTCCGCCCCGAACTCCAGGCCATGGCAGCCCAGAAAAGAGCCTGACCTCGTAAATCGCTCTCCTTCATCCCTCCAAGCCGGATGATTGCTTAAACGAAGGAAAGTGATTTGAGGATATAATCCCCGCCCTTCCCCCCGGAGGGCGCGGGACGAGCAAACCCCCCGAGACATTTGTCCCGGGGGTTTTGCAATGGGATATGGACACGCCCTGCGGGCGTGAGGGTTGACGGCCCTACGGGCCGAAGGGGCTAAAGGTTCTCAGGTTTGACACGCCTTCGGCGTGAAGGTTGTGGTGGGCGCCTTTGAATTTATAGAAGGCGCCGGTATGATAAAACCTTTACAACCGCCCTGGCGGGCGAGGGAAAAGCGTTCCCCCTTGCCCGCTTCGCGGGACTTCCCCCGCAAGCGGTGGCAGAACAAAGCTCCGCTAATCATTTTTCTCAAAAGTTGCTCTACATTAAGCACGGGTTGTAGTCCCACCGCACAGCGGGGGGAAGGTGGTACGTAGTACCAAAGGGGGAGAGTGCACAGGGTTCAGTGGGGGTGGTAGGTCGTATTCCCGAAGGGGCCTGCCACTGCGCGGCAGAGGGGCATATGGCATCCATCGGGCCTGACGGCCCTCGGTGCCAAGGGTTGTGTTCGCTGTCGCTCAGGGGGCAAAGGCCGTGGTGGGCGCCTTTAAATTTATAGAAGGCGCCAGTATGATAAAACCTTTACAACCGCCCTTACGGGCGAGGGAAATGCGTTCCCCCTTTGGTGGCTGGCGTCACCACCTTTCCCCCTGTTCAGGGGGCACTATGGGTGCTCAGCAATGTGCTACATGACTCCACGGGGAGCGTAGAGCGGTTTATTCTCCCCCCTGAATAGGGTGGGAGTCCGGCGCAGCCGGATAGGGGGTGGCCACGTTAGTGGCCAATTTAGCGTGATGCCGCTCTTACTGATGAATAAAACCATACAACCGGGCTTTGCCCGATGGAAAAGCGGCCCCCTTTGGTGGCTGGCGCCACCACCTTTCCCCCTGTTCAGGGGGCACTATGGATGCTGGATAGTGGCGTCAAGTGATGTTTATGGAAGCAGCAGCGGGGAAAACCATACAACCGCGCCTGCGGCGCGATGGAAATGCACCCCTTCTGCCGCCTGCAGCGGCGTCTCTCCACGGGAAAGCGTCTCACACGATTTTCAGGTCGCTTCGCTCCCTTACAAATCGTGTTCGCTTGCCACCCCGGAGGGGCAGATTCTAGCGGCGCTATGCTTTGAGATGCTTATGAGATGATTGCTCCTCTGCGGGTTGTAGTCCCACCGCACAGCGGGGGGAAGGTGGTGCCGTAAGGCACCAAGGGGGGGCCGCCAAAGGCGGCATTATAAATTCATTGCCCGCAGGGCAATCCACAACCCTCAGCGGCCAAAGGCCGCTGTCAAACCTGAGAACCCTCCGGCCAACGGCCGGTCAAACCTGAGAACCTTTTACACAACCCACGGCGCAGCCCTCTGCGCTTTTTACTTCAAGAATCTATGTTCTCCATATCTATCCTTTACGAATTGTGTTATAGTGGTACATATTGAATCTATTCAGATAGATATTGCATAAAGAAAGGCGGAGTTCCATGAATATTATTGATGAACTGAAATGGCGTGGCGCTGTCAATCAGCAGACAGACGAGGAAGGATTGTACAAGCTGGTAGGGGAGAAGTCCATTTCCCTCTATTGCGGCATCGATCCTACCGGAGACAGCATGCATATCGGTCATCTGATTCCTTTCATGATCCTGAAGCGTTTCCAGCTGGCCGGCCATCATCCGGTCATCGTCATCGGCGGCGGCACCGGCTCCATCGGCGATCCTTCCGGCCGCAAGACGGAAAGGGTGCTCCAGTCCCAGGAGGCCATCCGGCATAATGCGGAATGCCTCACTGCCCAGATGAAGAAACTTTTCGGAGAAGACGGCTTCACCATGGTGAACAACTATGACTGGCTTTCCAAGATTTCCCTGCTGGAATTCCTTCGTGATTACGGCAAGCTTTTCAATATCAATACCATGCTGGCTAAGGAAGTGGTAGCTTCCCGCCTGGATACAGGGATTTCCTTTACGGAATTTTCCTACCAGATCCTCCAGTCCATCGATTTCAAAATGCTCTACGACAAGTACGACGTACAGCTGCAGATCGGCGGCGCCGACCAGTGGGGCAACATCACCAACGGCGTAGAACTCCTTCGCAAGACGGAAGATGTGCATGATGCCTACGGCCTCACCATCCCCCTCATGCTGAAGGCGGACGGCACCAAGTTCGGCAAGACCGCCGGCGGCGCTGTATGGCTTGACCCGAAGAAGACATCTCCCTACGAATTCTACCAGTTCTGGTTCAACCAGGATGACCGGGATGTGGTGAAGTACCTGAAATATTTCACCTTCCTCTCCCATGAGGAAATCGACGCTCTGGCCAAAGAAGTGGAAGAACATCCGGAACACAGAAGCGCCCAGAGAAGACTGGCGGAAGAAGTCACCCGCTTCGTCCACGGCGAAGAAGGACTGGCCCAGGCCGAAAAGGTGACCCAGGCTCTCTTCTCCGGCAACATCCAGGAGCTCTCGGGCGATGAAATCGAAGGAGCTTTCCGCAACACCAAGGGCGGCGAAGTCCATGAAGCACCGATTAATATCGTGGAAGCTCTGGTGCAGGGCGGCGTGGAGAAATCCAAACGCCAGGCAAGGGAAGACGTAAAGAACGGCGCCATCCGCGTAAACGGTGAGCAGATCCGCGATACAGAAGCCACCGTCTCCGCCCATCCCAACACCGATGGCAAATTCATCATCATTAGAAAAGGAAAGAAAAATTACTTCTCCATCGAAGTGAAATAAGAAATCCACATAAAGAGCTCTCCGAAAGGAGGGCTTTTTACGTGGGACAGGCTTTGTCAGGCTCCTTCCCGCTGACCGGGATGACGAGTGAGGCGGGAAGGAAATCCCGTAACGTAAGGGGGCTGTGAAGAAATGATTGAACATTTTTTCACAGCTCCCTGCCGCCTGCGGCGGCGCCCCCTTCCACCACTACGTGGTCCCCCCACCCCCGAGTGCGGGGGTGGGCAAGTTT
>NZ_CALGPS010000160.1 GCF_937959425.1 uncultured Dialister sp. | reverse complement strand
CACTTCTTAAAGCTAATCCTGTTTGATTAAAGTCAATTGATGAATAATAATTAGTAACTTCATCATAAGCATTTACAACATTAGTATCATTAAAGCAAGTTTGCTTTAAATTGATATTTAGCATTGTAAAGACTAAAATAAACAAACTAAATATTTTTATTTTATTTTTTTTGAAATCGTTATGAAATAGAATTTCTCTACGAATTTCCCCACTATTACCGCATTTCTCCATTTTGGAACCTTTGCATGGAGATTCCTGTTTCTTGCATAAAAAAACAGCAGGTGCTGTATACCTGCTGTTTTTGTGAAATTATTTTCCTGCCTTTTCAATGGCAATCTTGCTGTATTCATCCACCCACTTGTCGAACTGGCCGGATTCTGTATCCTGCTTGATGACTTCATTGATAATCTTTACCACATCGTCATTTCCCTTCTGCAGAGCCACGGCGGATACTTTCTTGGCCCCTTCAAACTGCACGTCCGCCAGGGCCAGGTCGTCGTTGTACACCAGGTACTGTTTGGATACCACCCCTTCCAGTACAATGCCGTCCAGTTTGCCGTTCTTCAGCTGGAGCACGGCATCAGGCACACTGGAAAGGCCGATGGCCGTAGCCCCTTCCACCTTCTGGGCCGTAGCTTCCTGGGTGGTGGATTTCTCGGCGCCGATGACCTTGCCCTTCAGATCAGCCATGGTCTTCAGCTTGTGCTGGTCTGCCTTCCGTACCAGAAGTTTCTGCTCCGTGGGAAGATAGAGGTCGGAAAATGCCATGGCCTTTTCTCTTTCCGGCGTAGGAGAAACGCCGCCTACTGCAATATCCACCTTGCCGGCGGTGACGGAGGACAGGAGGGCGGAGAAGCTCATATCCTGCACTTCCATAGGTACGCCCAGCTTGTCGGCAATCTGTTTGCACATTTCCATGTCAAGGCCGATGACCTTCTTGTCCGGAGACTCCGCATCCACGAAAACATAGGGCGGATAGCCGGAAGAGGTGCCCACAATGAGCTTTCCTCTCTGCTTGATGGTCTGCATGAGCTTGCTCTGTGACTGGCCGGAGGCGGCGCCGCTTTTGGCAGTGGAAGAGTCTCCGCAGCCGGCGGCAAGCATGGTGCCTGCCAGAGCCGCTCCCAGCAGTATGTATTTCATTGTTTTCTTCATGGTCGGTCCCTCCTTCAGGGAATTACTTGGACTGTGCGTTGGTTACCGCTTTCTTCGTCATTTCATCCACCCATTTATCAATGTTTCCATTTTCCTGGTTTTCTTTAATGACTTCATTAATTACAGCAGTCACATCATCGCTTCCTTTAGGCACTGCCACCGCGGAGCCTCCGCTGTATTTTTCAAAATAAATATCCGCAGGCGCCAGGTCGTCATTGGTGACCAGGTACTGGCCGCCCACAATATTCTGCACCGGCACCGCATCCACCTTCCCCTGCTTCAGTTCCAGCAGAGCGTCAGGCACCTTGGCCAGGGCCACGATCTGGGCATCGGGAATCTGTTCGGTGGCCAGCTTCTCCTGGATGGTAGATTTCTGTACTGCTATTTTCTTCCCTTTGAAATCGGCCAGGGTCTTGTATTTTCCTTCATCTTCCTTACGAATAAGGAGCGTCTGCTTCCCTTCCAGATAATTATGGGAGAAGTCCACCGTCTTCTTTCTTTCATCGGTGGGGTTGATGGCGGAAATGGCAATATCCACCTTGCCGGTGGTGATGGAAGAAAGGAGGGACTGGAAGGTCATGTCCTGTACTTCCAGCTTCACTCCCAGCTTCTTAGCCACCGCTTCCGCCAGCTTCATGTCAATGCCGTCAATCTTTTTCTGATCCTTCACCGAAGTATCCAGAAATTCATAGGGCGGGAATCCGGAGGCCGTGCCTACTACCAGTTTACCATCCTTTTTTATTTTCTGCATGAGGGCGCTCTGGGAAGCACTCCCTCCCTGTGATTTAGCAGGCTGTGAACTGCCGCACCCTCCCAGTACCACCATGCCGGCTGCCGCCAGCGCCAGAATTGCTGCTTTAACCATCTTCTTCATCATTACGCCTCCACATAAAAATACTTTATTTTTTATAAATATACAACTATGCGTATGAAAATGCAAGAGGATGATTTTGTGAGGCATGGCACCGGAGCTTTTCATCCCGGCAGGAAACTGTTTGCGAAAAGTTTCCTATCCGACAGGACGCTATGGTGTTTCTTACCGGCAGGAAACTATTCGCGTATAGTTTCCTATCCGGCTTGACACTATGGTGTTTCTTACCGACAGGAAACTGTTTGCCAAAAGTTTCCTATCCGACATGACGCTGCAGTATTTCTTACCGACAGGAAACTGTTTGCGTATAGTTTCCTGTCCGGCTTGACGCTACGGTGCTTCTTACCGACAGGAAACTGGTTGCGAAAAGTTTCCTATCCGACATAACGCTACAGTGTTTCTTACCGACAGGAAACTATCTGCGAAAAGTTTCCTATTCGGCTTGACTCTATGGTGTTTCTTACCGGCAGGAAACTATTCGCGTACAGTTTCCTATCCAGCTTGACGCTGCAGTATTTCTTACCGGCAGGAAACTGTTTGCCAAAAGTTTCCTATCCGACATGACGCTGCAGTATTTCTTACCGACAGGAAACTGTTTGCGTATAGTTTCCTGTCCGGCTTGACGCTACGGTGCTTCTTACCGACAGGAAACTGGTTGCGAAAAGTTTCCTATCCGACATAACGCTACAGTGTTTCTTACCGACAGGAAACTATCTGCGAAAAGTTTCCTATTCGGCTTGACTCTATGGTGTTTCTTACCGGCAGGAAACTATTCGCGTACAGTTTCCTATCAGGCTTGACGCTATGGTGCTTCTTACCGGCAGGAAACTATTCGCCTGCAGTTTCCTATCCGACATGACACTATAGCGTTTCATTCCGACAGGAAACTATTCGCCTGCAGTTTCCTATCCGACATGACGCCATGGTGCTTCTTACCGGCAGGAAACTAAAAGCCGACGGGCAGGGCCGTCGGCTTTTTCGTTATTTCTTATTTTTTTCGTAAAGCACAAGAAGACCTTTCAGTGTAAGCATGGGATCCACCACGTCGATGGTTTTGGAGGACTTGGCAATGAGGGTAGCCAAGCCGCCGGTGGCAATGACTTTTACGTTTGGTTCGTTCAGTTCTTCCTTGATGCGATTGACGATTTCATCGATCTGGCCTACAAAGCCGTAGTAAATGCCGGCCTGCATGGCGGAAACGGTGTTGCGGCAGATGATTTTCGGTGTTTTCACCAGTTCGATGCGGGGCAGCTTGGAGGCTCTCTGGAAAAGGGCTTCCATGGAAATACCAATGCCCGGCGCCACAGCGCCGCCCAGGTAATTGCCCTTGGTATCCACCACGCAGAAGGTGGTGGCAGTGCCCATGTCGATAATAATGAGGGGGCAGTCGTATTCCGCAATGGCGGCTACCGCATTGACAATACGGTCGGCGCCCAGTTCCTTGGGGTTATCGTAGAGAATATTAAGGCCTGTCTTGATGCCCGGTCCCACCATGATGGGTTTTGTATGGAAGTAACGCTGGCACATGGTTTCCAGAATAGGAATGATAGGCGGAACAACGGTGGAAATGATAATATCTTCCACGTCCTTGAATTCCAGTCCGTTCAGCTGGAAAAGGGTGCCCAGAAGGGCTGCATAGCCGTCGGCGGTCTGCAGGGTATCTGTAGCCACCCGCCAGTGGCGGATCAGTTTCCTTTCCTTGTATACACCGCATACAATATTCGTATTTCCTACATCAAAAGCAAGAAGCATGTGAATCTCCTCCGGAATCGGGCCTATAAGGCGCCATTAAAATTTCATCAAGTGTATAATGCAACAAAGTTTCCATTCTGTCAAGGGAAATCATAACAAATGATAGATTTTTGGCCAGAAATTCATATGATTAGGTCCATTCATAACTTCCAGAGCATAGAAAAGGCCGGCAGACAGGCTACCGGCCTTTTCAGTTTCCCAGCGGGATGAACAGCAGCGGCGTCATGCCGGATGGGAAACTTTTCACCAATAGTTTCCTGCTGATATGAATACCCTCAGCGTCATCCCGGACAGGAAACTTTTCGCATACAGTTTCCTACTGAGATGAATACCCTCAGTGTCATGTCGGATGGGAAACTTTTCACCAATAGTTTCCTACCGATATGAACAGCAGCGGCGTCACGCCGGACAGGAAACTTTTCGCATATAGTTTCCTGCTGATATGAATACCCTCAGTGTCATGCCGGATGGGAAACTTTTCACTAATAGTTTCCTGCTGCGATGAATAGCAAAAGTGTCATGTCGGATAGGAAACTATAGGCGAATAGTTTCCTGCCGGTAAGAAGCACTGTAGCATCATGTCGGATAGGAAACTTTTCGCAACCAGTTTCCTGCCGGTAAGAAACACTGTAGCGTCATGTCGAATAGGAAACTTTTCGCAACTAGTTTCCTGTCGGTATGGATAGCAGCAGTGCCAAGCCGAACAGGAAACTTTTCACTCTCAATGTTCCATGGTAGGATAATATCCCGCCTGGTTCAGGGACTGACGGATGCGGGTACCGCAGATGACGCCCAGGATGACCTTGATGAGGTCGAAGACCACGAAGGGGAATACGGTAAGGGTCAGCGCGGTCCAGAGGGGCATTTCCTTGCCGAGGCCGAAGTGGAAGTATCCCATGAACCAGATGGTACCCAGGGCATAGCAGCAGATAAGCCCCAGTACGGCAGAGGAAACCTGCCGGAGGAAATGGCCTTTTTCAGCCAGACGGAAGCCGGAAATCCAGGCCATCACCACAAAGCCCAGGTAGAAGCCGCCTACAGGAGAAAAGAAAATGCCTGCGCCTGCTTTCCCCATGGTAAGGATGGGAATGCCCAGAAGGCCCAGCAGGAGCCATACGCCGATGGAGATGGCGCCCCATTTCCTTCCCAGCACACCGCCTGCCAGGGCACATACAAAGCTCTGCAGAGTAATGGGCACGGGGCCGATGGGGAATGTGAACTGTGAAAGCACTGCCATAATCGCTGCAAAAATAGCGGCGCTGATAATATTATGCATTTTTCCTTTTTCCATGAAACTCTTCTCCTTTTCTTATGACCGTCCGTGTATCAGACATGAAGAGTGAAATGCCCGGAACGGCTGAAACCTGTGAAGGAAGCACTGTACTCTTTTAAGCGCTCCTTCTCCCCAGGGAAGCACTGATTCATTCATAGAGTCTGCTTTCATAAGAATAAAAGCAGACAGTGATTGAATCAGCGCTTCCCTAAATGGAGAGATTTATCTTTTAGGGATGGGCGCATCCACCGGGCGGATGGAAACATCGCCTGCAATGACGCGGGTCATATGGGTGCCTGTATCTACCATGAGGCAGCCGTCTTTATCAATGTCCACCGCTTTTCCTGTGTAGCTTTCGTTTCCAAAAATAACCCGTACTTCCTGCCCCAGGGTAATGGAAAGGGCGCGCCAGTCATCCAGCACCTTTTCAAAGCCTTCGGTCTGGGCGATGTGGTACTCTTTTTCCAGTTCGGCCAGCACGGCAGCCAGAAGATCTTTTCTGGAAACGTCGATGCCTTCATTGAGGAAGGACGTAGATGTTTCGCGGAAAGCTTCCGGGAATTCACTCTTCTTCATACCGGTATTGATGCCGATACCCATGATGATATAGTCGATTTTTTCCATGGATGCGGACATTTCTGTCAGGATGCCCACCATTTTTTTGCCATGGTACAGGATATCGTTAGGCCACTTGATGCCTGCATCCTTCAGTCCCAGACGACGGATCCCCCGGCACACGCCGATGGCTGCCAGAAGGGTGCACTTGGACGCTTCCATAGGGAAGAATTTCGGTCTTAAAATCAAAGAGAACCAGACGCCCTTGGCAAAGGGGCTATAGAATCCCCGGGTCAGCCTTCCATGGCCGCTGGTCTGCTCCTCTGCCACCACAATGGTGCCTTCTTCCGCCCCTTCCCTGGCAATTTTCTTTGCTTCCTCATTGGTGGACCGGGTGGAGGACATATAAACCACATGGCGTCCGAAAGTTTCCGTATGAAGGGCACTGTCGATTTCCAGCGGCGTCAGCAGGTTCGGTGCATAAATCAGCCGATACCCCTTTCTGGTGCTGGATTCAAAAATATATCCTCTCTCTTTCAGTACTTTAATATGCTTCCAAATGGCCGTGCGGGAAACATGGAGATCTTTGGAAATCTGTTCTCCTGAAACAAACTCCCCATTGGCCTTCCTGAAGTAATCCAGGATTTCGTTTCTCATAAAACGCCTCCCATAAAAAGACTATTCCCTGTGAACCATATATCAGATTCTTTACTCATTATAAACAGTTGTAAACTATTCGTCAACCTGTAAAGTTAGTAGTATTAACATTATGGGATGAAAAGTTTCCTATTCGGCTTGACACCATGGTGCTTCTTACCGGCAGGAAACTGGTTGCGAAAAGTTTCCTATCCGGCTTGACGCTACGGTGCTTCTTACCGGCAGGAAACTGGTTGCGAAAAGTTTCCTATTCGGCTTGACGCTACGGTGCTTCTTACCGACAGGAAACTATTTGCCAAAAGTTTCCTATCCGG
>NZ_CALGPS010000159.1 GCF_937959425.1 uncultured Dialister sp. | reverse complement strand
GCCGGTAACGGCAGCGGTCTGAAGAGGAACGGTCTTGAGGTTCAGAGCCATAGCAACTACAACGCCGATCAGAATGAGACCGGAAATCCACATCTTTGTCTTGCTCTTTGGAGCACTGTCATCGCCTGCACCTGCTTCTTCCTTAGCTGCCTTTACAGCAGCATCATCCATGGCGCCTGCGCTCTTCACCGGAATGGTCTTACGGCCAATGGTGAGCATGTAAACCAGAACGATGATAGACAGCGGAACGCCGATGAGGGCGAATTCGAAGAAGCCGAAGGACGGAAGTCCTGCAGCAGACAGAGCGCCGGTAACGATAACGTTTGGCGGAGTACCGATCATGGTGATGGTGCCGCCTACGTTAGCTGCGACTGCCAGAGGCATCAATTCCTTGGAAGCAGGAATGTGGGCTGCGTTGGCAATACCGATGATAACCGGCATGAGGCATGCAACGGTACCGGTATTGGAAGATACGGAGGAAAGGATGATGGTAACGAGCATGATAGCGCCCATCAGCGGAACTTCCTTCGTGCCTGCCTTGTTAACAACCCAGAGACCGATGGCTTCAGCAAGTCCTGTCTTGAACATAGCTGCGCCGATGACGAACATACCACCGAAAAGAACGACGGTGGAGTTGGAAAGACCTGCATATACCTGTTTGGACGGAAGAACACCGAGAATACCGAGAGCCGTGCAGGCTGCCATAGCGGTAACTGCCAGCGGGATCAGTTCGGTAACAAACAGGAATGCTGCTACTGCCAATACACACAGTGTGATAATGGCTGGATCCATAAGGTTCACCTTCCTTTTGATTTTTCTGTCCTCATTCCTTTTATGGTGCTGATTAAGGAAATCGGAACGGAACTCTCCGGAAAGTCATAAGGACTCATATGAAGTTATAAAAGAATAATTGCTGAATTCCGAATATGAATCCCGAATTTACCATCCGGAAAAAATTCTCCCCTGGCAAACCTTCTATCCTCCTTCGTTCAAAGCCCCGGGGTAGGAGCCTGCATCTACGTAATTGCGAATGATATGCATTACATAGGCACCTATGTTCATTGTAAATGCATGCTATGATTTTAGCAAATTTACATAACATGCTATGTATCAATCATTTTTCTCTTCCATTCCATGAAATGAGTTCCCTGATTTCTTTTTTTTATGCCTTTTTTAAATGAAAACAGGCCTCCTTTTTCCCTTCTTTCTTTCTGTCCACGAAGAAAGAAAAAATCCATAGACATCGATTTTATCGTCTGCTATGGATTTTCAAAGTTATCAATATTTATTATCATTTGCAGATTAACATCGTATGCTTTCTAACTTTTTCAAATTTCCATTTTTACATTTTATTGTTCACCTAAAATCGTACCTATTAGGTTTTTTATATAGGGTGCTATAGATGATTGTTATAAGGGCCACTCCGTGGCCCGGGTTCAGAGGGTTCAAAGGGTTCAGAAGGTTCAAAGGGTTGTAGATTGCCCTTCGGGCAATGAGTTTTATATGCCGCTTCGCGGCAGGCGTTACATTCCTGTCTTCACGCCGAACACAGTCTGGGCAAAACAAAGAATTTTGGTGCATGACGATAGTAACTCATTTGCAATAAATACCAATCGGCGGGAAGGTTCTTAGGTTTGATGGGCCTGTGGCCTGAGGGTTGTGGTATCGCCCTGCGGGCGATGTTTTTATATGCCGCTTCGCGGCAGGCGTTACATTCCTGTCTTCACGCCGGACACAGAATGCTGGGCAAAGCAAAGAATCTTGGTGCATGACGATAGTGACTCATTTGCAATACCGATCTGCGAGAATTGGCCGCCTCTGGCGGCCACCCCTTATCCGGCTGCGCCGGACTTGCCCAAAGGGAAGCGTGTCACTGGATTCTCAGTCGCCTTACGGCTCCCTACGAACCCAGTTCCCTTGCCACCCCTATGCAGGGGACAGAATAGGCCCCTCTATGCTTCCCTTTTCATTCATAATGGCGCCGAAAGGCGCCCACCACCTCCTCTGAACCCTTTGCACCTTTTGAACCCTCTGAACCCGGGACGGCTCGCCGCCCCCTTTATATTCAGCGCCCGAAGGGCGCCACCTCAACCTTCACGCCGAAGGCGTGTCAAACCTGAGAGCCTTCGCCCGCAAAGCGGGCGTCAAACTTCAGCCCCCTTGCTTTCCGAAGGAAAGCATCAAAAAAGCACCCTCCGAAGAGAGTGCTTTTTATCGACAGATTTCTTAGAGAAATCAGCCTCCGAACTGTGCCAGCATGGTGCCTGCAGCTACTGCAGTACCGATAACGCCTGCTACGTTCGGGCCCATAGCCTGCATGAGCAGGTAGTTGGACGGGTTGTCTTTCAGACCTACAATCTGGGATACGCGGGCTGCCATTGGTACGGCAGATACGCCTGCGGAACCGATCAGCGGGTTCACCTTGTTGCCGGATGCAATTCTCATGATCTGGCCGAAGAGTACGCCGCCTGCGGTGCCTGCTGCGAATGCAACGAGGCCCAGGAAAATGATTTCAATGGTCTGGAGACGAAGGAATTTATCACCGGTCATGGTGAGGCCTGTGCCGGTTGCCAGGAAAATGGTAACGATGTTGCACAGGGAGTTCTGGGCAGTATCAGACAGACGAGCGGTTACGCCGGATACTTCGAACAGGTTGCCCAGGCAGAGCATACCCATCAGTGCTGCTACCGGTGGCAGAAGCAGGGATACCACGATTGCTACGACAATCGGGAATGCTACCTTTTCGAAATGGGAAACCGGACGAAGGTTGGTCATCTTAATCTTTCTCTGTTCCTTGGTGGTGCAGAGTTTCATGATTGGCGGCTGAATCAGCGGAACCAGGGACATGTAGGAGTAAGCTGCTACAGCGATGGCGCCCAGCAGATGAGGAGCCAGTTTAGAAGTCAGGTAAATAGCGGTCGGGCCGTCGGCACCACCGATGATACCGATGGATGCTGCTTCCTGGACATTGAAGCCAAGAGCCATAGCGCCTGCCAGTGCTACGAATACGCCGATCTGGGCAGCTGCACCGAGGAGCATGGTCTTCGGGTTAGCAATCAGTGGACCAAAGTCGGTCATGGCGCCTACGCCCATGAAAATCAGCGGCGGGAAAATTTCATACTTAATACCAAATCCAATAGCCATCATAACGCCCATATCGGTTTCGAAACCGGTATTCGGGAAGTTAGCCATAATATCGCCGAAGGCGATGGGCATCAGCAGAAGAGGTTCGTAATCTTTTGCAATTGCCAGATAGAGCAGAATCAGTCCGACGAAAATCATGACGATGTTCTGCCATGTTAATGCAGCAAATCCGGAATCTGTCCATACAGAAACCAGTGCTCTCATAAAGCCATCCATATTTGTATCCTCCTAATCAGGTTGTCGTAAAATTATTTCTTCTTATTCTTGGTTGGATCCACAACGTGAATCAGCTGAATGATGAACTGAAGAACAATCAGAACGGCAAATACGATAACCATGTTAACGATACAAATGGAAAGTGGGCTCGGAGTATCCATGAATAAATCCACCTTTCTTTTTAAGCATCCTGCTTTGAAGATGCCTGTGAGGTTTCTGCCTCACACAGTGAAAATCAGAAGCAGGGAGCCGCCATGAGACGGCTCCAGCCTCCATAAATCAGTCGTTCAAACCGAAGCGATAAGACTATCAGCCCGGGAAGAATGGCCAGAAAATCGGGATAATGATTACGCTGACAATGAATGTAATAATGCAGAGCGGAACGCCTACTTTTACATAGTCATTGAAAGAGAATCCGCCAGGTCCGAGAACCAGGGTGTTTGGCGGAGTAGCCATTGGTGTTGCGAATGCCATGGATGCTGCGATACCGATAGCCATAAGTACCGGTTTCGGGTCAGCGCCGATGGACTGGGCAATGGAAATACCAATTGGTGCAAGAAGTGCTGCAGATGCAGTGTTACTCATGAACTGGGTCAGTACGTTGGAAATCAGGTACAGTACAGCGCAGAGAACGATGGGGTTCGGGTTTTCACCCATCATGCCTACTACGGTGTCGGCAATCAGTTTGCCTGCGCCTGTCTTATCCATAGCGGTAGCTACGGAAAGCATGCCGGCGAACAGGAAAATGGTTACCCAGTCGATACCTGCATAAGCTTCCTTTTCTTTCAGGCAGCCGGTGATGACGCAGAGGATTGCGCCGGTAACAGCTGCAGTCTGGAGAGGAACGGTCTTGAGGTTCAGAGCCATAGCAACAACAACGCCGATCAGGATGAGACCGGAAATCCACATCTTTGTCTTGCTCTTCGGAGCATTGTCATCAGAAGCGCCTGCTTCTTCCTTAGCAGCTTTCACTGCTTCTTCATCCATAGCACCTGCAGACTTAGCCGGAATGGTCTTACGGCCGATGGTGAGCATGTAAATCAGGACGATAACAGACAGCGGAACGCCGATGAGGGCGAATTCGAAGAAGCCGAAGGACGGAAGACCGGCCGCGGACAGAGCGCCGGTAACGATAACGTTTGGCGGAGTACCGATCATGGTGATGGTGCCGCCTACGTTAGCTGCAACAGCCAGAGGCATCAGTTCCTTGGAAGCAGGGATGTTTGCCGCATTGGCAATACCGATAACTACCGGCATGAGGCATGCAACGGTACCGGTATTGGAAGATACGGAAGACAGGATGATGGTTACGAGCATGATAGCGCCCATCAGCGGAACTTCCTTGGTGCCTGCTTTTCTAACTACTGCAAGACCAATGGTTTCAGCGAGGCCTGTTTTGAACATGGCTGCGCCGATAACGAACATACCACCGAAAAGAACGACGGTGGAGTTGGAAAGACCTGCATAAACCTGTTTAGCAGGGAGAACGCCCAGAATACCGAGAGCCGTGCAGGCTGCCATAGCGGTAACTGCCAGCGGGATCAGTTCGGTAACAAACAGGAATGCTGCTACTGCCAGTACACACAGTGTAGTAATGGCTGGATCCATAAGGTTCACCTTCCTTTTGAGTTTTTCCGATATCTGCCAGGCACGATGCCAGCCGGACATGTACCGGAATTTTCTCCGGAAGATTTGGACTCATATTTAGTTATAAAAGAATAATTGCTGAATTCCACATGAATCCGAATATGATCCGGAAAGAAATGTAATCCCTTGGTAAACCTGCTATCCTCCTTTGTTCACAGTCCCAGGGTCGGGCTCCCATCTAAGCAAATGCATATGACATGCACTTACATAGGCATCTATGCTTATTGTATTCATGAGCCCTCCCGATTTCAACCATCTTAAGACATCTCTCAATTTTGAAACATATCTTTAATTTTAATCAATAGCATGCTATTGATTATGGTTTTCATTTATACCTCCTGTCTTTTCTCCCTGAAATCAACGCTCTTTGATGGCTAATTGCAAATGCTTCTTTTTAATTTTTATTT
>NZ_CALGPS010000158.1 GCF_937959425.1 uncultured Dialister sp. | reverse complement strand
CTTTGGTACTACGTACCACCTTCCTCCACGGGAAAGCATGTCACTGGATTCTCAGTCGTCTACGGCTCCCTACGAATCCAGTTCCTTTGCCACCCCGCAAGCGGTGGGACAACAGGGGGGAGAGAACCCTTCTACACAACCTGCCTGCGTCAGCAGGCCACAACCTACGGCGAAGCCATGCTCCTTCGCGCCCAAAGGGCGCCCCCTTTGGTACTACGTACCACCTTCCTCCACGGGAAAGCATGTCACTGGATTCTCAGACATCGGGCCGGATAGCCAAAGGTAGGCGCCTTTATGGGCAGGCTAGGCGCCAACTTATCCGGCCTTGCGTATTCTATGCAGAATACGCACCTTTGGCTCCCTGCGAATCCAGTTCCTTTGCCACCCCGCAAGCGGTGGGACAACAGGGGGGCGGGCCGAACCCTCTGTACCCGGGGCCGCGTGGCGGCCCCTTTATATCATCCTCATCCATTTCTCCTTTTCTTTTTCGCTGATACCGCGAAGTCCGTAGATGGCCTGTTTCATGGTCCGCATGTGGTGAAGACCCATTTCCATATAGGAGGGGATCTGCGTTTCCTTTCCTTCCCGGATGAGGTGGGCGGTGGCGGGGATATTGGTGAAGATTTCCCTTATGAGCCTTGTTTCCTTTCCTGTGCGGCAGAGGCGCTGGGAGACGACGGAGCGGAGATTGGAGGCCAGGAGGCTTCGGATTTCTTCCTGCCGGTCGGCGGGGAAGGCGTGGATGATGCGGCCGATGGAGTCGGCGGCCCGGGTGGTGTGGAGGGTGGCCAGCACCAGGTGGCCGGTTTCGGCGGCGGTGAGGGCGGCGGACATGGTTTCGCTGTCCCGCATTTCACCCAGGGCGATGACGTCGGGGTCTTCCCGGAGGGCGTCCCGTACGCCGGAGGCAAAGTCCATGACATCCATTTCCACTTCCCGCTGGTGCACCAGGGCCTTATTGGAGGGAATCACGTATTCCACCGGATCTTCCAAAGTCACCATGTGGCAGGGGCGGCGGGCATTGATGAGGGAAAGCATGCGGGCCAGGGTGGTGCTTTTGCCGCTGCCCGACGGGCCGGTGACCAGCACCAGGCCGCTTTCCAGGGAGCAGACCTGCTCCATCCATTCTTTGTCCGGATCCGGCGGGAGGGATGACAGGGTGGGGAGGATGCGGAGGGCCGCCGCTTTTCTGCCGAAGGCGCGGTACACATGGATGCGGATGCGGCAGGAGCCGATGGAGGCGCCGCCGTCGCAGGAGCCCCGGGTTTCCCATTCTTTTTCCTTTTCCTCGCCTAAAAAGTCTTCAAAAAGAGTGCTGAAGAAGGAATCATGGGCCCTTTCCTTCAGCTGCTTCAGGCTGCCGTAGAGCCGGATGGTGACAGGTTCTCCCTCCGTCACGTGAATATCGGTGATGGCGGGATTGCCGGCAATCAGTTTTTCTATATCCATTTCAATCCTCCCCTGCCAGAATCAATGACGCTTCTTCCGGTGAAATGACGCCCTCCGTCATGAGGGTGAGGGCGGCCTCTCCCATGGAAGGCTGGCCCTGATCCTTCATGCATTTTCGGAAATCGTCGGCGGAAAAGCGGTGATGGATGATGTCCCGCTCCCTGCGTCCTATGGAAATCATTTCAAAAACGCCGGTGCGCCCCCTGTATCCCTCATGGCAGTCATCACAGCCCCTGGCCCGGTACACCCGATTTCCTTCACAGGCTTCCGGAAGGCCCAGGGACTGCCGCTCTTCCCTGGGCAGGAAATAGGACTCCCTGCAGTGGTGGCAGAGACGGCGGGCCAGCCGCTGGGCCATGACCAGGGATAGGGAGGCGGACAGGAGGTAGGGGGCGATGCCCATATCCATGAGACGAAGGGGCGCGTCGGAAGCGTGGTTCGTATGAAGGGTGGACAGCACCAGATGACCGGTCAGTGCCGCGTGCACCGCGATTTCCGCCGTCTCACGGTCCCGGATTTCCCCGATCATCACAATGTCCGGATCCTGGCGCACGATGGAACGAAGCCCCCTTTCAAAAGTGAGCCCCGCCTTCTCATTCACCTGCACCTGGGTCACGCCCTGCAGCCGGTACTCCACCGGATCCTCCACGGAAATAATGCTGACACCCTCTTTGTTCAGCATCTTCAGCGCCGCATAGAGAGTGGACGTCTTCCCGCTCCCCGTAGGCCCGGCGGTGAGAATCATGCCGCTTCCCCGGGCAAGGCACTTCCGGAAAACCTTTTCCTGGCAGGGCAGCATGCCCAGCTCGTTTTTTTCGATGAAATCCACCTGCCCCGACAGGAGGCGGATGACGATGGTTTCCCCATACAAAGAAGGGAGGATAGAAATACGGAGATCATAGGGCACACCCTGGAACGACATGCTGCAGCTCCCGTCCTGGGGCAGCCGGCTCTCGCCTACGTCCATGTGGCCGATGACCTTGGAACGCACCGAAAGGCCGGACAGCATCTTCAGCGGCAGACGGAACCGATCCCGCAGCACCCCGTCCTCCCGGAAACGCACCCGCACCATGGAAGCCTGGGGCTCCATGTGGATATCACTGGCCCCCGCCGCCCGGGCGGACTCCAGAATCCGCGCCAGTACCATTTCCGCCGAACCTGTCCTGATTTCCTCCATACTATCCTCCCATAGAGAATCGCAAAGAAATATTTATTTTATTATAACATTTGAGGGTTGAGAATTGAGAGTTGAGATTTGAGGGGGCGGGCAGCTGTATTCCCGAAAGCACAGAGACCGTCAGACATCAGACTTCCCGCGGGGACCGGGATTGGGATCGTGGCCGGGGTTGTCAGCCGTTTGCTATTCACTGTCGGCTTGACACAGGATGTTGTTCGTGATTGTAAAAAGGGGCAAAGAGTTTAGGCGCTTTATGAAAAATGGTAAATGGTGAATTGTAAATGGTAAATGAAGGTGGCGCCTTTAAAAATGAAGGGCGCCATTTTAATAAAAACCATACAACCTCGCGACCCTCGTGGAAATGCACCCCTTTTGGTGCCTGCGGTACCACCTTCTCCCCGGAGGGGAGACTTTAGCGGCGCTATGCGTAGTGTTGCTTATGAGGGAAGTGGTAACCAGCGGGTTGTTGTTCCCCCGCACAGCGGGGGAAAGGTGGTGCCGCAGGCACCAAAGGGGGGAAAGCCACCAAAGGTGGCTAATCATCGTAATATGAATTTTGCTGATGAATCCAAAGGTACAAGTCGAATCCAGCCAGCGGCTAATTGCTAGCTGCTAACTGCTGTCGTCTCTACGGTTAGCGGCCAATTCCCGCCGACCGGTATTTATTACCGGTTGTCTCAAAAGTGCCGGGTACCAGGATTCTTCGCCTGCGGCTTAGAATGACCGTGTCCGGCGGGAAGGTCAGCACGTAACGTCCCTGCCCACCCCTGTCTAAGGGGTGGGTGGCGAGCGCAGCGAGCCGGAAGGGGTTAGCCGACAAGCGGCATTAAAAACTTATTGCCGCGAAGCGGCAATCCACAACCCTCGGGCCGTAGGCCCGTCAAACCTAAGAACCTTAAGAACCTTCTCCCCCCTTTGGTACTACGTACCACCTTCCCCCCGCAAGCAGTGGGACAACAGGGGGGAGAGAGAACCCTTCTACACAACCTGCCGCGAAGCGGCGCCCCCCTTTTTTTCATATTTGCGGCGCCAGCCGCCACCGCAGCCCTCGGCCCGAAGGGCCGTCAAACTTTAGAACCCTAAGAACCTTCGGCCCCTTTAGGGCCGTCAACCCTCAGCTCCGGAGGAGATGTCAACCTTTTCCATGTACCTCTCTGATCAGCCGGTCCCATTCATCCCACACCACTTCCGGTGCGAAGGGCTTCATATTTTCCTTCGCTCTTTTTCCGAAGGCCGTCCTTCTGTCTCCATCCTCCATGAGTTTCCGCAGGGCCTCTGCAAAGGGGGCGGCGCCGTCTTCTGTGAGGTATCCATCCTCACCGTCATGGATGAGCTCGTTCACCGCCGGGCAGCTCCTGTATCCCACCGCCGGAATGCCTACACCCATGGCTTCGGTAAGGGCCAGGGGGAATCCTTCATGATGGCTGGGAAAGGCGAAAATATCTGTTTCCTTCCACACAGAAGCCATATCCTTTGTGGTGCCCTTGAGAAGCACCCGGCTTTCCAGTCCGGCCTTCTTAATCATGCCCTTCAGGGTGGCAACATAGGTTTTGTCATAGGTGTCGCCCCAGAGGCAGACCTGCCAGTCCGGGAAATCCTTTGCCAGGAGGGTAAAGGCCTCCACCAGCAGATGCTGCCTTTTGGTGCGGCCGGTGACACGGCCCACATTGGTGATGGTGTGAATTTTGCGGTTGGCCCCGGGCCGGGCGGAGACGGCAGGAATGGACACGGCGTTGGGAATGTAGACGAAATGGTCATAGTGGAGATATTTCTCCGCCTTTTGGATGAAAGACGGCATGAGGGCCTGGATACGGGCACTCTTTTCCAGCGCTTTTATTTCCTTCGCCGGCGCGTGGGCAAAAATTTCATTGGGGTCATTATGAAGCATGGAAATCACGGGCACCGTCGTGCTGAGCCCCTCCAGCAGCAGACGGCCTGTGGGCTCCCGGAAGGAAATAATCACATCCGGTTTCTCCAGCGCCAGAACCTTCTCCATCTGAGGGGCCGCAGCGGAGAGCATTTTATAATTCCGGTTCCGGGCCCCCTCCTTGCTGAAAAGGCGGGTGACCTCCCGAAGCCCCTTCCCCAGGGCGCCCATGTGCACCGGCTTCATGCCGGGCATGTGGAAAAGATTGTAGAAATGGCAGTCCTCAGGGAAGGGATAAAAAGAAGCACCCTCCTTCTCATCTGCCATGACCACCGATACATGGTACCCCTTTTCCTCCATGGCAAAAGCCATGCGGGACAGCACATGCTCGATGCCGCCGCTGTAGCCTACGAATTTGTGAAGATCTGCCAGTAAAAGATTCATATTCCTCTCCCTGCCGTTCATGAATTTGAGATAAACCTGCCTTTATTATAGCAGATGAAGCACAGAAGCCATTATAATATGATAAAATATAACTGATTTTGATATTACAAAAACGATTTCCATGAAATATAAGGAGACATCCATGAGCAACGTTCTTTCCCATGCCATTATCGACACCCTTCACCTGGGGAGAAAGATAGAAAAGGAGGACTTCCACATCGCCCTCACCGGGACGGAAGACTACATTCCCCACATGGGCATGGTGGCCCTCACCGTTCATGCCCACAATGAGGACATGCCCATCTGCTACCATTTCTTCGTAAACCACCTGACAGAAGAGGAAAAGGCAAGGCTGGAAGACGCGGCACAGATGATGAAAAGTCCGGTGGAGGTACATCTGATTGACGACAGCGCCTTCAAAACACTGCTCCTCTCCGATGGCGTGGCCGCTTTCTTCTACCGCTTCCTGGTGGCTCCCACGGTGGCGCCGATAGCAGACCGGGTCCTTTACCTGGACGGCGATATGATGTGCCGCGGCTCACTGGACTATCTAAGAAATCTGGATTTCCAGGGAAACGATGTGGCCGTGGTGTCGGACCGCAAGGAAGAACTGCAGATGAAACGAGTTCATACGAAACGCTACTTCAACGCCGGCATGATGCTTATTAACGTGAAACAGTGGATGGAAGAAGGCCTCTTCGATGATATCGTCCGCCGGGCACAGGAAAATGTGAAAAGAGTGGGCAGCCGGCTCTCCCATCACGATCAGGATATCCATAATGAAATGCTGGACGGCAAGTGCCTCTACATCGAAAAGAAATACAACTACCTCTACAACCTGGACCGCCAGTCCCTCTTCAAGAAACAGCCGGTGAATGAAGACTACCATAACCAGGTCATCATCCACTTCGCCGGCCACGCCAAACCCTGGCACAGCTGGGTACAGGAATGGCCGGTGGTCAAGGAATACGCCGCCATCCAGAAAAAATCCCCCTGGAAAGACGTCCCCCTGGTGCCGCCCAAAGGCACAAAAAACCTCCACCAGGCCGCCCGCACCGCCAGGATGCAGGGAAGGTACGGAGAAATGATTTCCCTGTATCTTAAATACCTGGGCGCCAAAGCATAACCATTTTTGGGAAAAAGGGGTGAACAGATAATGGAAGCCATCAGTCATAAAATGCTGGAAAAGAGCATAGAAGCGTTTATCATGGCGATTGAGATATATAATAAACCTACTCTTAGATACAGGGTAGAAGGTTTCTCTTTCTTTATTTGTAATGCATGGGAATTAATGCTTAAGGCGTATTTGATAGAGTCCCAAGGAGAAAAGAGTATCTATTATGCAAAGCAGCAGGATAGAACTATTACTTTATCCAATTGTATTGAGATGATTTTTACGAATGATAAAGATCCTGTGCGAATCAATTTAGAACGAATCGTTGAACTTAGAAATACGAGCACCCATTTTATTACAGAAGAGTATGAGCAAATTTATATACCATTATTTCAGTCTTGCGTAATCAACTATACAAATAAGATGCTCCAGTATTTTAACAAAGATGTCACGGAAAACATACCATCTAATTTTTTGACACTCTCCGTTAAAATTTCACCTGTTGATCCGCAGGTCATCCAAGCAAGATATCCAAAGCAAATTGCATCACATTTGCTGAAAACGCAGCAAAATATCATTGACTCTGTACCGGAAAATGGGAATAGTAAATATGCAGTCCTGATTAGGCATGATATGTATATTACAAAGAAATCTGAATTAGCAACAGCAACAATTTCGATTACAAAAAATGCGGCAGAAGCCGCATATATTCTTAGAGATGTAAAAGATAAGCATCTATTGTGTCCTTATAATCGGAAACAGAGTTTGGAAATTATAAATCGGTGGATCAAAAGAGACCATTTGAATTTCATTAATCCATCTAAACAACCGGAGGATGAAAGACTGCATATATTTATATCCAGCCATTTTGACCTGATAGTCAAGTTTTATGGGGTAAAAAATGAAGACAAATATTGCTATAAGTATATTAACGGAAAGCAGACATTATATACTTACAGTGAAGCAGCGCTGCTAATGATTTATAATGAAATCAAAAAGGATCCGGAGAATATTATTAAAAATATAAAAGGAAGACAAAAAGACTTTAAATAAAAAAATAAGCCAACCCCAGGGGCAAAGGAATTCTCAGCGTATCTGCGCCTACTCCCATTAGGGAACCCAGCCTATATCCTTCACGAGTTGACTTATTTACTTCATTATATCAAATGGCGCTATAATATACAATGCTGCTGGGTTGAGCAATGGTTATTCCGCTTATGCTAAAAGGCTGAAAAAATAATAAATTTTAACAAGAGACTATATAAAGGAGAAACATATGAAAACACCGATTACATTAGAAGGAAAAACCGTATTTGTTACCGGCTCTGCCGGCTTTATCGGAGCGAACCTTGTGAAGCGGCTCCTTGCCGTTCCCCGCATCCGCATCATCGGTATCGACAACATGAACGACTACTACGACGTCTCCCTGAAGGAATACCGCCTGCAGGAACTGGAAAAAGCGGCAGCTCTGGCGGAAGGAAGCGAATACCATTTCATCCATGGAAATATTGCAGACAAGGCCTGCATTGAAGATATTTTCAGCACCTGGCACCCGGACATCGTGGTGAACCTGGCAGCCCAGGCCGGCGTGCGCTACTCCATTACCAACCCTGACGTGTACATCGAATCCAACCTCATCGGTTTCTACAACATCCTGGAAGCCTGCCGCCACTCCTATGACGGCGGCGCCAAAGGAGTGGAGCACCTGGTCTACGCTTCCTCCTCCTCCGTTTACGGCGGCAATACCAAGGTTCCCTTCAGCACCGATGACAAAGTGGACCACCCCGTATCCCTCTATGCAGCCACCAAGAAATCCGACGAACTCCTGGCCCACTGCTATGCGAAACTCTATAACATCCCCTCCACAGGCCTCCGCTTCTTCACCGTCTACGGCCCTGCCGGACGGCCGGATATGGCCTACTTCGGATTCACCAATAAACTGCGGGCCGGCAGCACCATCCAAATCTTCAACTACGGCCACTGCGAAAGAGACTTCACCTACATCGATGACATTGTGGAAGGCGTCGTCCGCGTCATGCAGGGAGCGCCGGAAAAGAAAAACGGCGAAGACGGCCTTCCCCTCCCGCCCTACGCCGTATATAACATCGGCGGCGGACGGCCGGAAAACCTCCTCCGTTTCGTAGACATCCTCCAGCAGGAACTTCTCCGTGCCGGTGTCCTCCCTGAAGACTACGACTTCGAATCCCACAAGAAACTGGTACCCATGCAGCCCGGCGACGTTCCCGTCACCTATGCGGATACCGAAGCCCTGGAAAAAGACTACGGCTATCGCCCTGCCACCACCCTTCGCGAAGGCCTCCGGAAATTCGCAGAATGGTATAAGGAGTACTATGGAGAGAATTGAGGCTCCGCGGCTTCGCCGCCAGTGAGATATCAGACAATCAGACTTCAGACAACCGATAAAATCAGCAAAGAAATCGAAAAAGCGCCATTTTATAAAAGTGCGGCATGCCGCACTTTTATAAAATGGCGCTTTTTGGTTTATAAGTTAGCGGCGATACCACCAAAGCGATACCTCCCCCATCTATGGGGGAGGGGGACCGCGTTAGCGGTGCGCAGCGAACTGCAGTCACAGCAGCGAACATGATTTGAAGGAGCGCTAGCGACGCGCAAATCATCGTGAGTCGCTGATAGCCGTGCTGCAAGGAGCCGTTAGGCGACTGAGAATGCAGTGATCCCTTTCCCCTCGGGTGGAGGGGGTTCTCGCTAAAGTTGCTCTTACCGTATACACAGATATTCCCGCAGCTGTGCTGCAGGCCCATCAGAATCCCTCTGTCTGCTGGCGCAGACATCCCCCTTTGAGAAAGGGGGACTACCCATAAGCGGCTCCGCAGCCATTGGGATCCTGATGACTCTATCCCCAAACGTGATATTGACTCCGCACAAGGCTCTCTTCCCAGAAGAGAGCTGCCCACGGGGCTGAGAGATGGTGACCGGTTCGGCCCGCAGGGCCTGTCGAGCTCAAGGCTCAAGGCTGAAGGCTCAAGGCCCCACACGGTCGCACGCTCCCTAGACCCCCAGGGCCTCCGCCCTGTTCCTACTTCCCCCACACCGGGTCGTCGGCGATTCTCTTTTTCCTCTCGAAGGTGGTGGCGTTTTCCTTATTGATGGCGTAGTCCTTGGAGGAGAAGTCGTACTGGGAGTGGTAGAAGTTGGTCCTTGCCTGCCAGATGCCGGTGACCGTATCGAATGCCATGTCGTTGGTGAAGACCGTCTGCTCGTGGGACTTCAGGGTGGGCATGAGGCCTGGATGGGCGGCCTGGTAGTCCGGCGACAGGTACACGAAGAAGGGGATGTGCACCATGTCGTAGTAGAAGGGGGAGGTGGTATGGAAGTGCTTCATATTTTCCCCGTGGTCCGAGAAGTAGATCATGGACTTCAGGTTCAGGTTTGCCTTGGCGTATTCGAAGATATCCTTCATCACCCGGTCGTCGTAGGCGATGGTGAGGTCATAGTCGTGGTAAGGGTCCTCTTTGGAAATACCCAGTTTGTCCCGGAGGTCCACCGGTACCCGGGCGATGTAGGTGTAGTGGCTGCCGTCGATGTTGATGAAGATGACCCGCTTCTTCGCCGGAGGCAGCTTCTTCAGCACTTCCAGGGTATAGCCGTCGTAGTTCTTTTCCCAGTAGGAACCATCGCTGCGCTCGGCGATCATGGTGACGCCGGCACTGGACATGGAACTCCGGTTATGGAAGGAAATCCAGTCCGTCCGGTATCCCGCTGCCTTCGCCACGTCCACCATGCTCACCACGTGCTCCAGGGACATGTCGCCGTACTGGTTGGCGCTGGTCATGGCGTAGGACAGGGAGAAGAGGGTATTCGGGAAATTGGAGTAGGCGTGGTAGCCCAGGGCAAAGTCCGGGGACTTCGCCATTTCCGAGAGCCAGGGCGTCGTATTCTCCGGGTAATCCGGGGTGAAGGCCTTCATGTGGTCCCGGTTTGCGCTTTCCCCGATGATTACGATGTGGGTGCCTTCATCAATGCCATCTCCGGGATCCGGCGGCACGAAGGCCATGGTCTGTACATTCTTATCGAGATTATCGTTCAGCTTCTGGAGAATCTGGAATTCACTGCTTTTAGATCCCAGCGCCTTGAAAAGAGTAGCCGGGAAAACGTGGGTAATCTGACGATAGAAGCCGCCGAAGAAGAGAATGGAAATCACCGCCAGCCCTATGGTAAAGGCCCTGCCGGTGCCCCGGAGGAAAGGGCCCTCAAAGGACCGGGCCGCCTTCATCATGGACCGGGCGAGGCCCACGGCACAGGAAATGACGATACCCAGGGCAATCACTGCCATGACGAGATGCATGGGGGAACCCATGGTGCGGAAGAAATCCTTGATTTCCTTCATGTGTGTAGAACGGACGGCCATCATGGCGAACATATCCATTTCCCCGCCGAAGAGCACGTAGTAGCCGATGTAGATGAAGGGGAGAAGCACCATGAAGAAGGTGTAAATTCCCGCAATCACCGTCCACAGGGAGCGGAATTTCTTCAACCTCGCCGTGAGGGCAGTGTACACATAGGGAAGTGCAAAGAGAAGAGCCCCCAGCACGTAGTAGTCACCGAGATGTTTCTTCTCCGGAAGGGACGCAAAGCCGTAGGCCCAGGTAAATGTGCCCGCCCAGAGCAGGGCGAGAATAGCAGCCCATGGCAAGAGCCGCTTCAGGTAGGCCCGGTTCATGGTGAAGAAAAGTCCGAAGGACACGATGAGCATCACCAAGAGCGCCGCTCCCAGCCGGGGCTGCACGTAGCTGTGGATATCCGGAAAATCGCCGCCCAGATGAAGAATCGCCATAATCACCACGGCAATCCCCAGGGGCCAGAGCAAAGATTCAAGTATACGTTTTTTCATGAGTACCTCATATAATCTAAAATATGTACATAGTACGTAAGTAAAGTTTAAAATTTACGTAAACTATTATATCACAAATGACTGAGGGTCATATAGCTGAATAAGCTTTATCGTAGTGCTTTGTATACTAGCCTGATAGTTTGGCCTATAAGCTCTGATAATAGTTAAAGTAAGAAAATAAATTTTTTATTCCATGAGTTTAAGTCAACGAAAATAGCCTATTTTATAGAAGATAAGCATTTCGATTCTAAAATAAGATAACTTCTTGCCTGCAATAAAATTACAGGTATAATAAGGACATATATCTAAGTACTGCTTACTATGTTTCTACTTTCTATGGGGATAAGAGGTTCGAGCATAGAGATTCTTTAAAAGCTTATTGGGGAAATGCATTTGGTATTATTACTTAAGATTGGGAAATTGAGAACAAAACAAGGATGTAGCCTTGTATATTTGGGTCGTTCTCTAACATGAGAATGGCAGAGAATTACTTCGTGAATATATTGGGGACGGGAATTAAATATAATGATTTTATATTAATGACTGCGAGAGGGATTTATCATGAAATTTGTAAGGGAAGTTCGAGAAATTGGTGAGTATAAAGATGGAAAGTCATATTATCATGTAGCATTGACAGGAACGCAGAATTATATACCATGGATAGGTGTGACCATGACATCCATTATGGAACATAATTCAGCATGCTTCGGGTTTCATATTCTCGTAGATAAAACGGATGAAAATGATATAGATCGATTAGAGAGATTTTCCAGGCAATGGAATGTACCTGTTACTCTTTATTATATGAATGACGATGAACTTGCCAGGTATGCGAAATTTGATCGCTACTTTATTGGCGGAAGGTATATAGCAACGTTAGTATATAGGTTCGTAGTGCCGGATGTTGTATCTTCCCAAGTAAAAAGGATATTATATCTTGATGGGGATGTTGTTTGTAACGGGAGTATTATAGATTACTTTAATTCTGAGATGGGGAATAAAATCGTAGCCGTTTCAGAAGATCTCAAAGGATCTGAGTATGCACAACGAATGCATGTGTCTAAATATTTTAATGCAGGTATTATTTTAATTGATGTGAATAAATGGAAGAGGCATCAGCTGACAGGACAATTTCTAAGCGAAATGGAAAAGGAATGTAGTATACATCCCACTTTATCCTGCGCAGATCAGGATATTCTCAATAAATTCCTTGCGGAGAAGGCTCTCTTTGTTCCACATATTTATAATTTGCCCTATCGTTTAGTGCAACCTAGCATTTTCAAATCCAAAATTATAAATGAGGATGCCATGCAGGCATCACTGATTCATTTTATTGGTGCCATCAAGCCATGGACTACTTATAATCAATCTGTGCCGATTGTGAAAGTGTGGGCTCATGCCAAGGAAAACTCTCCTTGGAGGGATGTACCTCTTCATGTGCCCAATAGCCAGAAAGCTCTTCATCAGGCGGCTAGAGATGCTCGCCGTCGTCATGCGTATAAGGAAATGGTTGGCTGGTATTGCCGCTTTATCAAATCCAAATTTGATGGGACGAAAAAAGTAGGTTATTAATGTTACTGATCATGACACCAGAGGAGAGAAAATAATTAACTTTATTTAGATAAAAATGGCTATAGCGTTAAAGGTGTAGTAAAATACAAGGACTGGGCCTATTCCTACGAATTGAATATTGTATAATAAAATTATCTAAGGAGGAGTGGAAGCTCCGGCTGATATTGGTTTTGAAAAGGAAAGTCTTGATGAATGCAGATAATTTGAACTATACTGAAGAACACTATAGTTATGCTAAGCTGTTGGCCAATGTAGTAGCAGCTTTGCTTGCCATGATTTTGAGCATACGATTTACGCCGGCTTATTATACCTATGCCATAATCTTGTTTGTGATATATTTTGTATATGACTGTACAAGATCGAAGGCATGCATCATTTCTATGCCCAGTAAAGCTTTTACCATTGGATACTGCCTGCTGTATGGGTCTTTAATTGTATCTGCGGGAGTAAATGCCGATAAAGATGGGCTGAGCCTGGTCCGGCAGTATATTTACTGGTCCTTACCCATGTGGATGATTGCTTATATGGCAGGAAAATATAATATTGAAAAGGGATTTCTTACGGGAATCTTATCCGGCGCCATCATCTCGGGAATTTATGGGGCAGCTCAATGGATGAAGCATCCTGGTGAACGGATATTCAGTTTTTATACATATCCAACCCATTATGGACTGGTTATTGCCATTGTTTTACCTGTAGTAGCCTATCTGATATTTAAGCGTAAAGAATCAATAGCCATGAGGTTAATAGCATTAGCTACGGCTTTGTTCATGCTGGTGTTGCTGTTTTTGACAGACACTCGGGCGGCCTTGATTGCCATATGCATTGGCTTTGTGGGATCTATCGGTATTGTGCTGGTTCGACACTGGCAGCAGATTGATCGTAAGATCAAGATAGGAACCCTCATATTTGTGCTGGCATTGGCTTTTTCCGGTGTGGCTGGGTTTAATTATATGCAGGGTCACAGGACCAGTTATGTGGGGCAGATTGGCGGGGAACGGCTCCTTATGCTTTCTGCCAGCTATAAAATGTGGGAAGACCACAAGATATCCGGTATTGGACTGGACTCCTGGGAAAAGTATTACTACAGTAAGGAATATCATCCTGAAGAAGGGACAGAAACGAACCTGGATATGCCCCACAATATGTTTGTTTATTTCCTGTCATGTGCAGGCATCATAGGGGCCGTTGGCTTTGTCTTATATACTGTCCTTACATTCTGGGGACTTCTACGGGTCCCTTTTGGTAAGAATCTTGCTATGGAAATTTGTTCCATGGCCGTATTTATAGCGTTCTTTATTGATGGTATGGCAGATTCTACACTTATTAATAAGATTCCTGTTAAAATTTACTTCGCACTTATGGGATTCTTCATGATGTACAATCATGGAGCGAAAGGCAAAGTTTCCGATGAAAATCAATAATCCGCTGGTGACAATTATCGTGCCAGCTTACAATGTGGAAAAATACATAGCGCGATGTTTGGACAGTATCATCCAGCAGACATACAAAAATTTGGAAATCCTAGTTATAGATGATGGGTCCAATGACGATACATCGAGTATTACGAAGTCTATGGCGGAAAAAGATTCAAGAATAATATATATAAAACAAACTGGTCAGGGAGTTAGTGCGGCTAGAAATCGTGGAATTCATGAAAGCCATGGTGATTATATCTTTTGGGTTGATGCGGATGATTATATAAGCCAGATGCTGATAGAGAATTGCATTTCAGTATTTCGAAAGAATCATGCTGACATCGTTGTATACGGTTCTCAGACTGTAAAAGATGGTAAGCCATTGGAAGCAGCTGTAATTCCACCATGCCTCCACACTGTTCGAGAATGGTATCGAGAGGCTGTACTTGATAAGATATCTAAAGTCTGGTCCTATGCGGCCAGAGCAGAACTATGGAGAAATACCGGATTTTCGTTGGATTTTGGTCATATGGGGGAAGATGGAATCGCAACCATAGATATTTTTAAAAAAGCACAAAAAATCACAGCAATTCCATTGTGCCTATACTACTATGACAGAGGAAATGAAAACTCACTGACTAGACAAGTCTCATCTGAAATATTTTACGAACTTATGGAAGGATGGGTGGATCGGGAGAAAATCTGTGAAGCAGAATTTCCGGAATCAAGAGAATTCTGTATGCAGCGAGTATTGGCCTTTGCTGTAAAATCCTATTGTCTCTCATTAGTAGGGAATGAACTTGGCAGTAACAGGAAGGTTCGTATTTTGGATGTACTGGAATCCATGAATTTTTCTTTGGTTCAGGGACGGATGAGAGACAAGCTTTTGCGATGGGCCGCTATACATGGATGGAACTGTCCTTGCAGATTGTATGGACGAAGAAAATACCGCAAACTTATAAAGCAGAAGCGATAGGCTCCTTTTGCTTGCAGGAACCTATACATAATTCTTTGAACATGGAGAGACATAATTATGGGTAATTGTTCCGGTTTAGCTTCTATACTTGTTCCTGTCTATAATAAGGAAGAGTATCTGGATAAGTGCATTAAGAGTCTCAGAAACCAGACCTATGAAAATATTGAAATTGTACTGGTCGATGATGGTTCTAAAGATAATTCATTACAAATTTGTAATGAATATGCGGAACAAGATAAAAGAATTCAGGTTATTCACCAAAAGAATAAAGGCCTATGTGGAGCGAGGAATACTTGCTTAAAGTATTGTCAAGGGGAATATATTTTCTGGGTGGATCCGGACGACTGTTTAGATACAACTTTAGTGGCGGATGCTATTCATGAAATGGAAGTAAGTCAAGCAGATATAGTAGTTTTTGGCGTGAATATACTGAATGGTGAAAAGTGTGTTGGAGGACGTGACTGGGATAGCAGTACGGAATCTAATGTGCTTAAATTAATCACATCCTCTGTTGTTGGCTGGGAGATTTGGGGGAGAGCTTATCGGAAATTCTTATTTGACGATGTGATTTTTGATGAATCACTACGTACTTGTGATGATGTGTATGTCAGTGGACTCCTTATGAAAAAAGCACGTAAGGTGACTGCCCTTTCCAAACGGTATTATTATTGGCAGCGGGAATCTCATGGCAGCCTGGTTCAGACGAGGAAAGCCCGGAGTTATATCGATGAATTTATCGCCTGGAAACATAACCTGGAGGTCGGTATATTTTCAGATCTCCAGAAGCAGATTTGCGAAGTAAGAGTTCTGATTGCCTGCCTGAAGGCGATTTTGAGAAACAGGAAAGACCATAGTATTCCGGCATCTGAACTTGATCAGATACATCAGTATTATACGGAGCATAGCCATAAACCCATTTCTCCGGCGGCTTTACTGTTTTATGAATATAAGGAAGAGTCACTGAGTGCAAAGGCTTTGGGATTTGTTGATGAAGGACCAATGAAAAAAGCATTGAAGCTTTACTCTATTGACTCCGTTCATCCGATTATGGAAGCGGAGGAAAGAGAAAATCTCAAAAGCTTTTTGAAGGAAAATCAGTCAGTTCCATTAAAGAAAAAGTATAGTATGATTGAGAGTGCCATAATCCGGGACTATTCATTCTTGTACAGGATGTTTGGTCGGATGATCTGGAAAAAATATAAGTAGCCTTGCAGGTTGTGGATGTATGTAGGAGGATGCAATGAAAATTCTTATCGTCTATGCAGGCATGCTGATGAAAAGCGGTGGTATGCAGCATATCTGCTGTGAAATGGCCAACGCTTTTGCAGCAAAAGGGTACGAGACAGCAATTGCCAGTGGCGGTGGAGATCTTACATCCTCCTTTTTCCCTTTGGACAAAAGAATAAAAATTTACTCACTAATTGCGGACCATCCTGTCAATGATATGGACAAAGCGGTAGTAGGAAGAAAAATTTCTGCTGGCGATAAAATAATCAGGGAATTTATTCGTACATTTAGTAAGCGTAGATTTCATGAATGGAATGAAAAATGTAAATGTAGAGTAGTAAAGCCTTATCTTAAGAAAATACTTCATGACTTCAACCCGGATGTTATCGTAGGATATAATGCAGATGCCGTTTATTATACGGTTGCAGCAATGGATGATATGGTTCCTATCATTGGAACCAATCATTCCGAGTTATCCCGGTCCTTTGAGGAAATGGGAGGACCGGAGATTGCTGCTTTGAATCGTTGCGCAGCGCTGCAGGTTCTACTGCCGTCCCAAAAAGAAATTCTGGAAAAACATTGTCCCCAGGTACCTTGTGTTGTCATTCCCAATGTGGTTTCCAAAAGTAAAGAAATAAGCAGTTTGGAGCAGCGGACAATTTTATTTGTTGGGCGCTTGACGAAAGCGGCTAAGCGGCCTCACCTGGCAGTCCAGGCTTTTGAAAAGGCAGCAGTTCACCATCCTGGATGGAAATTGGAAATCTGGGGAGATGGTCATGGAGCAGAACACTATGTGGATGAGATGAAAAAAGATATTGCCTCTCATCATATGGAAGATCGTATCTTTTTCAAGGGGACCACAACCGATATCCAGTCTGTTTACGGTAAAGCATCTATTCTCCTCTGCCCCAGCCAGCATGAAGGATGGGGACTGGCGGTTACTGAGGCCATGAGTGCAGGCCTTCCGGTGGTGGCATTCAAATCCTGCGCAGGTGTCAATGAGCTGGTGGAAGACGGGTATTCCGGGTTTTTGACAGATGATGATATTTCTTCCATGGCAGGTGCCCTGGAAAAGCTTATGGAAAGTGATGGCCTTAGAAAAGAAATGGGCATGAATGCCCACCATTCTATGGAAAAGTTCTCAGAAGAAAAAGTCTGGAGCAGTTGGGTTCATCTGATTGATAAGGTGGTTGAATCCAGTAGTAATCAACGTAAAGCATGATACATTGAGGAACTGATAAAGTGATACAAACATCATTTACTTATAAAGATAATTTGAAAATCCATTCTCTAATGGTCATCGTTCCCCATGAGGATGATGAAGTAAATAATGCGGGCGCAGCCATTTATAGTGCCATCAAAGAAGGCATGGATGTGAAGGTTGTGTTTATGACAAATGGAGATTGGATGTATCCTGCCTTTGTAAGGTATAACGAGGCGATTCGTTCTCTTACATATCTTGGGGTTCCGGAAGGTAATATTATTTTTCTCGGATTTCCGGATGGTGGGACGAGTGGTGAACGGGCTGTCTATCTTCATGGACTTGATAAGCCGGTTGATGCTGCAGGACGGAAGGAAACGTATGGTGTGGGGACACATCAGGACTATCATTTCAGCAAGTATGGCCAGCATCAGGAGTATACCTGGAAAGGGCTTCTGGATGATATGGAAGATGTCATTTTGTCGTTTAGGCCGGATGCATTGATGGTCACTGATTTTGATTATCATGGGGATCATCGGATGTTGTCTATTGCTTTTGAAAAAGTGATGGGCCGCATTTTAAATACACCAGGAAATACCTACCATCCTCTGGTATTCAAGAGCTTTGCTTATGCTACGTCCTATGTGTCCTATAAAGATTTCTATGACAGACATTTTCTCTCGTCCCGTGTGTATCGTAAAGAAATGAGATACCTGGATTGCGAGACAGATAATCCGGTCTACGAGTGGAATCAGAGGGTACGATTCCCTGTGGATGTGGCTTGCAGAGGGCCAAAATTACTGAATAATGTACTCTATAAGGCTCTTATCTGTCATCTGTCACAGAAAAATATTGAACATGTGCGGCAGGTTTTTAACAGTGACCTTATATTCTGGGAACGGCGGACAAATAATCTGGCCTATGAAGGCAAGACGACGGTGTCCTCAGGAAATGGAGATTATCTTCATGACTTCCAGCTCATGAATACCAGGCACATTAATGAATCCAAACCACCAATGGAAGAGTATCTTTGGACTCCGGATGATAGTGAAAAATGGTGCCGCATTGATTTTAATGAACCCAAGCATATTGAAAGTGTTGCACTTTACGGGAATATCGATGATGACAGTCGCATATTGAAGGGACAGCTTTCATTCAGTAATGGCTTTCGGTGTGATGTGGGAGAACTCAAAAAGCAGGGCCATGAAACGCTTGTGACATTTGCGCCACAGGATAACGTACGGTGGATCCGTTTCACGATACTGAAAACAAAAGGAGAAAAAGCGGGGCTGGCGGAATGGGAAATTCTGAAATCTCCAGAAAGGCCTTATCAGCTGCTTAAAATATGTGTCGATGATAATTTCGCCTATAACTGGTATGTTTATCCGGGAGAAGAGCCAATAGTATCCTGCTATAGCTGCGGGATATCCGGTGATTTTCAATGGTATATCAACGGGGGGCCATCGGCGCTGGACAGGATTAATAAAATGATATTATCCTTGAAGGGTACAATTGTCCTGCGTGTTGAATCAAAAGAGAATCCGGAGATTTGGGATGAAATAACGGTATCGCCAGCCACTGCAGGTTATCGAATGAAAATCGGCATGGTTAAAAATTTGGATAAATTGGGGGTATGGTGGGAACATCAAATGGAAAAGACACCCCATCATAAACTGAAAAAAGTGAAAACAGAAGAGGAATACCGTAAGCTGTAAGCGTATTTTGTGGGGAGAACAGAAATGAAGATTATCATTGCTCATTTTGGAACATACTATGTCAATACATCAGGGGGCGTTGAAAAAGTTACCTGCAATCTGGCAAATGCATTGGTTCGGCGTGGGCATGAAGTAACTATTCTCTACCGTGATAAGGTAGAGGGGAAACCCTATTTCCCTCTGGACGAACGGGTAAAGCAGTATAATATCCTTTTTGAGAATGGCAAGAAAGTTGTCTCGGATAAGCCACCTTTACGGATTCGCCTGTATCGAGAGGCCGCACGGCTCTTCAGCCAGCGGAAGGCTCAGGGGATAAACGTCTGGTACAAAGGAAAGCAGTATGGTCCCAGAATTAAAGAATATCTGGATAACCATCCGGCAGACCTGATTCTTTCCTGTTCTATTCCATCGGCCAAGTATGTCATCGAAGATGCGGGGTGTACCCTGCCGGTCATTGAGATGATCCACTCTCATCCCCAGGTCCAGTTTCCCGATTTATCGGAGGCAGAGAAAAAAGCAACCGTCAAATGCAGGGCTATGCAGATCCTTGTGCCATCCGGCCTGAATATGGCACATCAGTATTTTCCGGAACTTCCGGTGACGGTCATCGGAAATGCGGTGTTCCCGGCTTCGAAGCCTGCTGATCTGGCGGCTCCTCGAAAAGTTCATAAAGTCATTTGTGTCGGCAATATCAGCGGGCGGAAGAACCAGCTCATGCTGGCGAAGGCATTTGCGTCATTATCGAAAGATTTTCCGGATTGGCAGCTTGAATTCTGGGGAGATGACAGTTCCCGCTATGCCGGACAGATGAAACAGTGGATTCGCCATAGTAAATCCGGTGAAAATATCCGGGTCATGGGGAAAACCAGCCATATAGACGATGTCTATGCAGCATCCGACATCATTTGTATGCCCAGCCGGGATGAAGGCTTTCCATTGGCTTTGACAGAAGCCATGGCGGCAGGCCTCCCGGCGGTAGGATTTTCTGACAGTACAGGAGTCAGCGATATCATAGAAGATGGAGTTGATGGTTTCCTTGTGCCCCGTTCAGAAAAGAATCTGGCCGGAGCCCTTAAGAAACTTATGGATGACAGGGAACTGCGGATTAAAATGGGTCAGTCCGGGATGAAAGCGATGAAGCAATACGCACCGGAGCATATTTGGGATCAGTGGGAAGAATTGTGTCAGCATGTTTTGGATAATGAGAAAACAGGCCATTGATCAATATACCTTGGATTGGATGTAATTGTAGCGTTTTATATTGTGAATACTGCCTTTTGACAACTCTTGGGTCGATAATTGGCCATACTGTGACATACCGGATTCTATTTTGGAAAAACCATTTTCCATCCGGCATAGTGTGGTGGAGCATTTAATGCATAGGTATTGTATAATTGCAAATAAAGAATGAATATAGTACCGACAGCGGTATATAGAAATATATGCTGCTCCGAGTTTGGATAACACAGCGTGAATTTGATCGACATGGAGGAACGGCATGAATATAGCAGTAGCAGGTACGGGGTATGTGGGCCTTTCTCTGGCCACCCTTCTGTCCCAGCACAACCATGTGATGGCGGTGGATATTATTCCGGAGAAGGTGGACATGGTGAACCACCGGAAGTCGCCGATCCAGGATGAGTACATCGAGAAGTACCTGGCGGAGAAGGATCTGGACCTCACCGCCACCACCGACGGGGAAGCGGCGTATAAAGATGCGGAAATCGTCATCATCGCCACTCCTACGAATTACGACAGCCAGCGGAATTTCTTTGACACCTCCTCCGTGGAGGCGGTGATCGACCTGGTGATGAAGGTAAATTCCCATGCCATCATGGTGATCAAGTCCACCATTCCCGTGGGGTACACCGAGGAAATCCGGAAGAAGACGGGGTCCAGGAATATCCTTTTCAGCCCTGAATTCCTGCGGGAATCGAAGGCCCTCTACGATAACCTCTATCCCAGCCGCATCATCGTGGGTACGGACCTGAAGGATCCCCGGCTGGTGAAGGCGGCCCATACCTTTGCAAGGCTTCTCCAGGAAGGGGCCATCAAGGAGAACATCCCCACCCGGTTCATGGGATTCACGGAAGCGGAGGCGGTGAAGCTCTTCGCCAATACCTACCTGGCCATGCGGGTGTCCTATTTCAATGAACTCGATACCTATGCGGAAATGAAGGGCCTGGATACCCGGGAAATCATTGACGGCGTGTGCCTGGATCCCCGGATCGGGGAATTCTACAACAACCCCTCCTTCGGCTACGGCGGCTACTGCCTCCCGAAGGATACAAAGCAGCTCCTGGCCAACTATAAGGACGTGCCGGAAGACCTCATCGAGGCCATCGTGAAGTCCAACAGCACCCGGAAAGACTTCATCGCCGACCGGGTCCTGGCAGCTGCAGGCTACTACCACGCCGGCAGCGAATACGACGAGGCGAAAGAAAAGCCCGTCACCATCGGCGTGTACCGGCTCACCATGAAATCCAACTCCGATAACTTCCGCCAGAGCTCCATCCAGGGCGTCATGAAGCGGATCAAAGCCAAAGGGGCGGACATCATCATCTATGAACCCACCCTGGAAGACGGAAGCACCTTCTTCGGCAGTCGGGTGGTGAACGACATGGACGCCTTCAAAAAAGAAAGCCAGGCCATCATCGCCAACCGCTACGACCACGTGCTGGACGACGTGAAAGATAAAGTCTATACCAGGGACCTCTTCGAGAGGGACTGAGGGAGAGGTTTGAGGAAAGAGATTTGAGGTTTGAGGGAGAGACTGTCAGACTATCAGACCTCAGACTAGCATGGCGCCTGGAAACGTATCCCCCACTTACGGCTGGTCACATGGTGCGGGGAGATTTCTCGACTGCGCTTCGCTCCGCTCGAAATGACAGGGCGGAGAATTCAGACAATCAGACGTCAGACGGGACCTGTCGGACCTATCCTCAGGGCTTCGCCCAGCCCCATTCCGGTCGGGCACGAAGGAGGGCGCGCTTAGTGTGCAGTATATGCGCGCAGATTAGCCCGACTTGGCAATTCTATGCAGAATTGCCACCTGAGGAAGGGGCCTAACGTTACGTGCTTTGTTGCGGCGTCATATGCGGCGGGGCGCGTAGAGTAAGGAGATTTCGGGGCTCTGCTTCCGACCCTCGAAATGACAGGGAGCGTGGCTTTCAGAATGAAAATGACTAAAAGAAGTGTAAATGGCAAAATCCTATTCCTAAAACTTTGGAAAATGAAAAGTTTTGGGAATAGGATTTTTACTTTGAAAGATATAGAATATATCAGGTAAACTTCATTTCATCCATTGAAATAAAAATAAGATTTTAAGAATTGAGAAATAGATATTCCCAAAACTTTTGAAAATAGGAAGTTTTGGGAATATAATAGAGGGTATGAATCCATTTTGAGAGGAGGCCTATGATGGTTATTCCACGTCCCCGGTATATGAATCGCCTTTTGCGGGAAAAGGGAAAGAGGATTATCAAAATTATTACGGGGCTTCGCCGGGCAGGGAAGTCGACGCTGCTTTTTGAGCTCTATTATCAGGAGCTGCTGCAGAGGGGTGTGCCGGCGGATCATATCATCCGTATCCCTCTGGACAGTATCCGGTATATCAGCCTCCGCGACCCCATGACGCTTTACCGCTATATTTCCGATGCCATCCATGATAGGGAAATGTACTATATTTTCCTTGATGAAATCCAGCTGGTGAAGGGGTTTGAGGATGTGGTGAACGGACTGGCCAGGGATTTCAACTGTGATATCTATCTCACCGGTTCCAATTCCCAGTTCCTGTCGTCCGATGTGAATACCCGATTCAGGGGGCGGGGGATAGAAATCAAGGTATTTCCTCTGCTTTTTTCGGAGTATTATGCCTTTTATGGTGGAGATAAGCGGGAATGTTTCCAGCAGTATATGCTTTACGGCGGCATGCCCTATCTGCTGCAGGAGGAGAATCCCATGGACAAGGCGTCGTATCTGAAAATGATTGCGGAAACGGTGGCGCTGAAGGACATGGAGGAACGGTATAAGATACGAAATCCCGAGGCGTTCCGGGCGATTATGGAGCTGCTGGCTTCGTCCATCGGTTCTTATGTGTCGGCCAATAAGATTGCCCGTACCCTGGCATCTGCAGGCAATCGGGAGGTTACGTCCAAAACGGTGAGCCTGTATCTGAATTATCTGTGTGATTCTTTCCTTTTTTATCGGGCAAGGCGGTTTGATATCAAAGGGAAGGAATATCTTAAGACCCTGCAGAAATATTATATGGCAGATATCGGTCTCCGGAATGCGGTCCTTGGATTCCGGCAGCTGGAGCCGACGCACAGTCTGGAAAACATCATTTTTCTGGAGCTTGAAAGCAGGAATTATCTGGTGGATATCGGGAAGAATGAAAACAAGGAGATTGATTTTTTGGTGCGAAATCTGAAGGATACTTTTTACGTGCAGGTGTCTTATACCCTGTCCAGTCCGGATACGATGAAAAGGGAAATCGGCGCTTTCAGAAATCTGGATGATGGATATAAAAAGATTGTCATTACTATGGATGATGATCCCTATACCCATCTGGAAAGGGGATATAAGAAGGTCAATGCACTGGATTTCCTGCTCAATGAACGGAGTCTGGAGGAGGTCTGAGATTTGAGGTTTCAGGAGCTTTATTGTGCCACCCGCTTGCGGGAGGGAAAGGTGGTACGCAGTACCAAAGGGGGGGTAAGAGATTTGAGGTTTGAGAGGGCAGACTATCAGACTTCAGAAGTCAGACTGAAAGAGGAGATTTGAGGAAAGAGATTTGAGGTTTGAGGGAGAGACGGTCAGATAATCAGACAATCAGATGTCAGACTGACATGGTGCCTGGAAACTTATTCCCTATTTACGGCTGGTCACATGGTGCAGGGAGATTTCAGGGCTCCGCTTCGCTGCGCTCGAAATGACATTGGGGGCTAGGCGGGAAGAAGAGATTTGAGGAAAGAGGTTTGAGATTTGAGGGGAGGGACTGCAGACAATCAGACTTCAGACTGGCATTGTGCTTGGAAATGCATCTCCCACTTGCGGCTGGTTACAGGGGGCAGGGAGATTTCGGGGCTTTATTCCGCTGAAATGACGGGCGGAGACAGGGCGTTTAACAAAAGAGGCATCCTATTTTTTAGGACACCTCTTTTTCTTTTTATTTGTTTTTATCTATAATCTGTTTTTTGATTTCTTCTACAGTTTCAAGAGGAAGACTCGTACCCTTTGATACATCTTCCACGGAGAGGCCCATAGAGAGCAGGCGGGCGGCAGTCTCATTCAGGCCCTCCAGGCGGCCTTCAGCGCGGCCCTGGGCCAGGCCTCGGTTCAGGGCCTCTTCTGAAATGTTTAAGCTCAAGTTGCACATGGTATTCATCTCCTCTTCCATTTCCGGCGTAATCTTTATGAATAAACGGCACTTTGCAATAAGTGCCGCTTAAAATTTACCTTATGTTATGCTTTTGCTTCTTTGATTTGCTTTTTGATTTCTTCTACAGTTTCAAGAGGAAGACTCGTACCCTTTGATACATCTT
>NZ_CALGPS010000157.1 GCF_937959425.1 uncultured Dialister sp. | reverse complement strand
AAATACCAATGGTGCCATGCCGTATGGGAACCCTTTTGCGAATAGTTTCCTGTCGGTAAGAAACACCACAGCGTGTCACCTCAATAGGAAACCTTTCGCGAATAGTTTCCTGTCGGCAAGAAACACCACAGCGTGTCACCTCAATAGGAAACCTTTCGCGAATAGTTTCCTGTCGGCAAGAAACACCACAGCGTGTCACCTCAATAGGAAACCATTCGCAAACAGTTTCCTGCCACCATGAAAATACCAATGGTGCCATGCCGAATGGGAAACCATTCGCAAATAGTTTCCTGTCGGTAAGAAGCACCAGTGGCACCACATCAAGTAGGAAACCTTTCGCAAATAGTTTCCTGCCGGTATGACGACCAATGGTCCCCTGCCTCCCCGTCATTTCGAGCGCAGCGAAGCGGAGTCGAGAAATCTCCGGCTGAACAGTTTCCTGTCGGTAAGGAATACCACAGCGTGTCACCTCAATAGGAAACCTTTCGCAAACAGTTTCCTGTCGGTAAGAAACACCACAGCGTGTCACCTCAATAGGAAACCCTTCGCGAATAGTTTCCTGTCGCTATGATTGCCAATGGTGCCACACCGAATAGGAAACCTTCCGCAAACAGTTTCCTGCCGTCATGAAATACCAATGGTACCATGCCGTATGGAACCCCTTCGTGAATAGTTTCCTGTCGGTAAGAAACACCACAGCGTGTCACCTCAATAGGAAACCTTTCGCAAACAGTTTCCTGCCGGTAAGAAACACCAGTGGCGCCACATCGAGTAAGAAACCTTTTGCGAATAGTTTCCTGTCGGTAAGAAACACCACAGCGTGTCACCTCAATAGGAAACCCTTCGCAAACAGTTTCCTGCCGCTATGAATCCCCATAGTGCCATGCCGCAAAGGAAACCTCCCCAATAATAAAATCCCCGCCAGTCATATTTCATGACAAGCGGGGATTTTTCATTTCTCAGCACTTTTTCAGAACTTTCACGATTTCGCCCATGTAAATGCTGTGGTTATTGCCGGCCTGTTTACCGGAGTTCCACCTTTCGTAGGTTTCCTTATCGGTGTAGAATTCCTCTTTCATTTCATGGGTATAAATCTTTTTGCACACCAGGATAAGGTCCGCCTCTTCCAGCCCCACAGCCTCATCGCCGATTGCATAGGGATGAAGGCCGCTGGCTTCAAACTTATCGCCGTCCCGGCCGGAGTGGGATCCCATGTAGGATTCCTTCGGTTTATAAGAAACCGGCGGGAAGGACAGGGTGAAATAGTCCTGTGCGTCCAGGATGGTCTTTGTGAAACGGCTCTGGCGGATATAAATGGAAGCTACCGGCTTTCTCCACATAATTCCGAAACCGCCCCAGGTGACAAGCATGGGATTGCATTTTTCCTTATTACCTGCGGTGACGATGCAGTAGTTTCCCAGGCTGGTAAAAGGATTCAAGCCGCTTTCTTCTACAGGAATTTCTTTAAAAGACATAGTAAGTCTCCTCTCATTTAATAAATTCTATATAGATTATACCATATAGATGACACCTGGATGAAAATATATGGTAAAATACCGAGATGATATAAAATGTCAAAAGGAGTTTTCCATGAGTCAAAATAAAGCCGATTTCCTCCTCTTCACTGCCGCCTTCGTATGGGGCAGTTCCTACGGACTGATGAAACTGGGCGCTGAAACCATGCCGCCTATCTGCTTAGCAGCCCTGCGCTGCCTTTTTGCCTTCTTCATCCTTATCCCCTTCTTTCCCCGGCGGCTGAAGAAGACGGATAAAGCTATCCTGAAATACAGCGCCGTCACCGGTTTCCTCATTGCCGGCGTCTTCATCGGCGTCATTTACGGCGTCATCGGCACCTCTGCCTCCACCGCCGGATTTCTGATTTCTACCTCCGTCATCATGGTGCCCATCCTTCATGGCCTGTGGATACGGAAAATGCCCTCCCTTCCCATTATGACGGGCACCGCTATCGTCACTGCCGGCCTTTTCATCCTGAATGGCGTTACCTCCATCACTTTGGACAAGGGCTTCGTGCTCTGCCTGCTGGCCGCCTTCCTCTATGCCCTGGACATCCTCTTCACCAATACCTTCGTATCCAAAGTGGACAGCCTTCTTCTGGGTATATGGCAGATGGGATTTGCAGGCCTCTTCGCAGGCATGGCCTCCCTTTTCCTTGAAACGCCGGTCATGCCCTCCACCCTTCCCGAGTGGACAGCCATCCTTGGCCTTGCCATCTTTTCCTCCGCCTACGGCTTCACCATCCAGGCCGTGGCCCAGGAATACACCACCCCCGAAAGGGCGGGCTTCATCTTCTCCCTGGAACCCGTCTTCGCCGCCGTTTTCGCCTGCCTCTTCCTTGGCGAAAATATGGGAAAAGGAGAACTCACCGGCGCCGCCCTTATCCTTCTGGGCGTCTGGGCCGCCGGAGGAACGCTTCCGCTTCGAGGATGGAAAAGGGGCCGCTGATGGGGCCCTCTAACTGTTTTATTTTGCCCCCGCTTGCGGAGGGAAAGGTGGTGTCGCAGGCACCAAAGAGGGACCGGCCCGATGGGCCGGAGGGTTCTTAGGTTTGACGCAGCCCGTAGCTGCGAGGGTTGTGGTGGCGGCTCCGCCGAAGCATGAAGGCGCCTTCCTTAGGAAGGCGCCTTTCATTACAGTCTAAACTTCCCGCCTCCCATCGTCCGAGCGGTAAAAGCCGATAGTGTCGCAGCTGCTGCTAAATACCAGTCGTCGGGAAGAAAAATCGGACCTATCCTCAGGGCTCCGCCCAGCTCCTTCCTGGGGAAGGAGCCTGACAGTTCGTCATGTACCGATGTGCAGATTTTGTCTGATAATCTAAAGTCTACACTCTATCGGCACCATCGTGTTTCATCACCACGGGAAACTATTTCCCCATTTCTTCCACCAGTTTCTTTACTTCATCCAGAGAGCAGGTGAAGGAGCCCTGCATAATGTCTTTTCCGCCGCCCCGGCCGTGGAGGCGGGTGTTCCAATCCTTCAGGAGGGGTTTCAGGTTAACTTCACCGCTTCCGATGGCGTAGTTCAATGTATTTTCATCTTTCTTTGAAAGAAGGAAGAAAATGGTTCCCCGTTTCTTTTCTGTCAGATATTCACAAAATTTGCGAAGTTCCATAGGCGCCATGTTTTCTTCATAGAGAAGCACTGCCTTTTTTCCTTCCGGAAGGGAAAAAGCCCGCATGGCGAAGTAGCGGCGGTTCATGTCATTGATTTTCTGCCGAAGGTCTGCCATGTCCTTTTCCATTTTCTCCACAGCCTTCACCGTTTCGTAAGGTTTCACGGAGAAACGGACCGCAATGTCCCGGTTCAGGTCATGCACCCGGTCATAGTCCTCCATGGCCCAGCGCCCGCAGGCCAGTTCGATACGCACACCGCCCTTATGGTTCATCAAGGAAAGCACCTTGATGAGGCCGATTTCACCGGTTCTTGCCACATGGGTACCGCAGCAGGCACAGATATCGCCGCCGGGGAATTCCACAATCCGCACCTTGCCGGTAAGTTCGATTTTACTGCGGTAGGGAATGGTCTTCAGCTCTTCCTCCGTAGGGAAGGAAATCTTCGTTTCCACATTGCTGTAAATGAGGGCATTCGCTTCCTTCTCGATTTCCAGTGCGTCTTCCATGGTCATGGGGCCGCTGAAATCCACAGTCACCACCTTGTCCATATGAAATCCCACATTGTCGTAGCCGAATTTCTTATGCACCAGGCCGGAGTAAATGTGCTCGCCGGAATGATTCTGCATGAAATCGAACCTCCGCTGCCAGTCGATGGTACCGTGAACCTGGATTCCCACTTTCAGAGGCTTGTCAGTATAATGCACCACCAGCCCTTCCTTCCGGTGTACATCCAGCACCTTCGCATCTCCCAGGGTGCCATGGTCTCCCGGCTGTCCGCCTCCTTCGGGATAAAAGGCCGTATCATCCAGCACCACTTCATAGCCCTTCTTCCCCTTCGTGCAGCTCACCACCCGGCTGTCAAATTCCTTCCGGTAGGCGTCTTTATAAAAAAGTTCATTCATTTCATCCATATTTCATTCCTCCTTGTATGCTTTATGATGACACAAATTGAAAATAGTTTCCAGTGGTATTTTGAAGCGCCAAAGGCGCTGAGGGTTCAAAGGGGGAAGGTTAACGGCCCTTCGGGCCGAGGGTTGTGGCCGCCTGACGGCAGCGGGTTGTGTAGAAAGGGGCGAAAAAAGAGTTCAATGGGTTCCCTTCCCAATTTATTGTCCCACCGCTTGCGGGGGGAAGGTGGTGCGTCAGCACCAAAGGGGGCGGGCCCTTCAGGCCCGAGGGTTGTGGTGGCAGCGCCGCATTTTATAGCCTCCTTCCATAGGAAGGAGGTGTCGCCGCAGGCGACGGAGGATAGGGGCGTCAGATCTTTGGTAAAAGGTTCAAAAGGTTCAGATGGTTCTGCCCGCTTCCATCGGGCGGGTTCAAAGGGTGTGGTATCGCCGCTTCGCGGCGATGAATTTTTAATGCCGCCTTCGGCTCGTTGGAAGCAAGTTTGGCCTGTTTTCCCGCGGGGGTCGCGGTTGTAAATGTTTTCTCTTCGCCCGCCAGGGCGGTTATACGTTTTTATACAAACTGGCGCCTTCTATAAATTAAAAGGCGCCTACCACAACCCTCGCGCCAAAGGCGCGTCAAACTTCAGCACCTTAAGAACCTTCGGCCCAAAGGGCCGTCAACCCTCACCCCAAAAGGGCCTGTCCATAAAGACTTCCACCTTATTCACCGCATTTACATCCCCCACGTAAAAAGGCGGAGCACCGGGCTCCGCCTTTTTATTTCCTATTCTCCTCTTCTCCTTCCTCCCATGCTTCTCTCTTTTCTTATTTCCATGCTCCCATACTGCGCTCCCATGCTGCTTTCCATGCTGCTATGCTGCCATACCATGCTTCCATACTTCATGTTAGGATTTCAACCTATTAAGCGAAAGGAACCCACTTTCCATCCTTCACCTGGAGTACATCCAGGTCCATCTTCGGATCCCTGTTTTCATCAAATTCAAATTTGCCTGTAGCGCCTTCAAAATTCTTAATCTGTGCCAGTGCATCACGGAATTTCTTCCTGTCGGTGGTGGAGCCGGATTTTTCAGCGGCTTCATGCATAATGTAGAAGGCATCGTAGGTCTGGGCTGCGAACTGATCCGGTTCGTGTCCATACTTGGCTACAAAAGCCTTACGGAAGTTCTGTGCTTTCTCGCTCTTTCTATCCGGGTTCCAGGGGGTTGCCACCAGGGTGCCGTCAGCAGCAGCGCCGGCCTGTTTTACATACTGGGGGCTGTTGAATCCGTTGTTTCCGATAATCGGCTGGTTCATGCCCATTTCTCTGGCCTTCTTCACAATGAGGGCCCCTTCCTGGTAGAAACCGGCAATGCAGATGACGTCGGGGTTAGCGGCCTGGATTTTGGTGAGCTGGGCGGAGAAATCGGTGTCCTTGTCGGCGAAGGTTTCTGTAGCTACTACGTCGATGCCCATGTCTTTGAAGGTCTGCTGGTAGATTTCATTTTCTCCTACCATCTGGTCGTTGTTATTGGAATACATAATGGCCACTTTCTTGAATCCCAGTTTTTCCTGGGCTTTCTTTACGGTTGTAGGAATGGCCAGCTTGCCGGGGATGGCGTTTCTGAAAATGTAATCGCCGATGTCCGTAACCTTTGGAGCGGTGGTGCTTGTGCCGAAGACCGCAACCTTAGCCTGCTGGGCGATGGGGCCGGCAGCAAAAATTTCACCGGAAGTCATAGGTCCCTGAATGGCCAGTACCTTATCCTGTTCGATGAGCCGCTTGAAGGAGTTGATGGCTTCCGCCTTGCTCAGTTTGCTGTCGTAGGTAATGAGGTCGATTTTCATCTTCGTCTTCGGATCTTTATTGATTTCTTCGACTGCCAGCTCTGCCCCTTCCTTTTCAGCCTGGCCGTAAGCGGCGCCGGGGCCGGTGTAGGCGGTGACGAATCCGAACTTTACCGTTTCTCCGCCCGCTGCCGCTGCGTTGGAAGAAGTGGCCTTCTTGTCACCGCCGCATCCTGCAAACGCTCCGCACACTGCTGCGGCTGCCATTGCTGCTGCCATTGCTTTCATCCACTTTTTCATTCTGATTTCCTCCCTGACTTTTATAAAAATTTTCTTTTACCCAATCAAAAACCCCTGCCGAAAGTCTCCTTCCGGCAGGGGCGCATATACGCGGTACCACCCTGATTTATCACTCAGTGGAACGCCAGGTACAGATACCAATAAAAAAACCTCCATCTTCATTCATTGAAGATAGGGGCGAAAGTTTCGCGGTACCACCCTACATTATACTCTGGTGTTCCTATTCGTAACGTGAATGGACGTTTCCGCTTACTTTGTTCGGCTGAAATACTCACGGGTGAGTGTTGGAAGTTTTCTTCTTACCGGCTTTCACCAGCCGCCGGCTCTCTGCAAACCAAGGAAATTTCCTTTTTCCCGTTCCTTGTATCTTTGGGTTTTCGGTTATGCATAGAGTATAAGCCCGAAGCGTTTCCTTGTCAATAGGATTTTTGAAAAAAGTTTCCTTAGGAAAATAAGTTTCCTGTCCGGCATGGCAATGTGGTGGTTCATCTCGGCAGGAAACCATTCGCGAATAGTTTCCTACTCGACTTGTCTCTATAGCGTTTCACTGGGACAGGAAACTTTTTGCGCATAGTTTCCTATCCGGCATGATACCATAGCTTTTCACCGCGACAAGAAACTTTCTGCGCATAGTTTCCTATCCGGCATGACACCATAGCTTTTCACTTAGGCAGGAAACTTTCTGCGCATAGTTTCCTGTCCGGCTTGACACCATGGCTATTCTCCTCAATAGGAACCCATTTGCGAATAGTTTCCCATTCGACATGACACCATGGTATTTCACCGCGACAGGAAACTTTTTGCGCATAGTTTCCTATCCGGCATGACACCATAGCTTTTCACCGCGACAGGAAACTTTCTGCGCATAGTTTCCTATCCGGCATGACACCATAGCTTTTCACCTCAATAGGAAACCATTTGCGAATAGTTTCCTATCCGGCATGACACCATAGCTTTTCACCGCGACAGGAAACTATTCGCATACAGTTTCCCGCACAGCATGACACCATAGCTATTCACCTCAATAGGAAACCATTCGCCTATCGTTTCCCATTCGACATGACACCATAGCTTTTCACCTTAATAGGAAACTTTTCGCCTATAGTTTCCCGCACGGCATAACACCATAGCTATTCACCTCAATAGGAAACTTTCCACATACAGTTTCCCACTCAACATGACACCATAGCAGCTATCCACCTCAATAGGAAACTTTAACAAGCCTGTTAAATTTCCATTTCTATTTGGTATAATAGGATAGATAGAATTCAGGAGACAGAAGTCTCCATTGCACGGAGTGTGAGAGTCATGAAAAAAGAAGGACAGTGTACCATCATCGTCAACCCTACATCAGGCCATGAGAGGGCGCCGCGATATATACCGCTTCTCCATTCTGTTCTTTCCAAACGGTTTGAAGATATCATCATCAAACTTACGGAAAAAGCAGGCGACGCCACGGACTTTGCCAGGGCCGCGGCAGAAGCAGGGCGGGATGTGGTATGCATGGGCGGCGACGGTACCATTAACGAAGTCATCAACGGCATGGTGCCCGTGGAAAGCAGCTCTACCTTCGGCTTCGTCCCCTTCGGCACGGTAAATGACCTGGCAAGGGCCCTCCACATCCCCCGCTCCCCCCAGGGCGCCATCCATATGCTGGAAACGGCGGTGAAAACAAAGATTGACGTAGGCCGGGTCAATGACCGCTTCTTCATCAATGTGGTAGGCGCCGGCAGTATTTCCGAAGCCGTAGGCAAAGTATCCATCAAAGAAAAAACCCTCTTCGGCTCCCTTGCCTATTACATGAAAGGCATGCAGGTAGTGCCGAAGCAGAAATCCTACCATTTCAAGATTGAAGAAGAAAACGGCACGGTGATTGAAGTCTCTTCTCCCCTCATTGCAGCCATGCTCACCGACTCCGCCGGAAGTTTCCACAACCTCATTCCCCCGTCGGAAAGAAATAAGGGGGTCATCAAGCTCTGCCTCTTCCACGACTTTGAATGGCTGCTGGCCTTGAAATCGGCGCCGAAGCTCCTGGCAGGCATGCAGATGGGCCCGGACTTTCTGACCGTGGTGAGCTTCAAAAAAGCCCACCTCTCCATCCGGGAAAATGAACCCCTCGTCACCAACGTAGACGGCGACCTGGGCCCCACCTTCCCCCTGGATCTGGAAATCCTCCCCAACCGCCTCTCCGTCTTCGTCCCTGCCCATCCAAGAGAAGACCAGGGCATCCTCCCCCGCTTCCTGAAATCCCCCCATATCCATCTTCCCTGGAATGAGGAAGAATAATAGGGCCGCTTCGCGGCCCGGGTTCTCCCCTCCATTTTATTGTGCCCCCGCTTGCGGGGGAAAGGTGGTGCCGTAAGGCACCAAAGGGGGATTTGCCCTAGCAGGAGTTTACAAGTTATGAAAAAGCGATGCTGAAAACGCTAGATTTTAT
>NZ_CALGPS010000156.1 GCF_937959425.1 uncultured Dialister sp. | reverse complement strand
ACAGAAGACAGAAAAGCAATAAGGAAGAGCGATCGCAGGACTTTCCTCTCTCTGATGTGCGTATCCTGCATAGGATACGCAAGTCGGGAAAAGTTGGCCCTTAGTCTGCACATAAAAGGGCTTTCCTTTTGATTTCCCGACCGTCCAAGATCTGAGCAGCACCCATGCGAATGGGAGGGCCAAGGCGCAGACGCCTGATTCATTGGTTGAACTTACCTGGCGGGGCAGCGTCGGCTTGATGGCTGTCTGGTTTTATTCTTGAACTTTCAGTCCATGCAAGGAGCAGGGTGACGCGAATAGCGGGCTATTTAAGGAACCCTGGGACGCAGCAGGGGCTGAAAGTTCTTATAAAACCGGACTCTGCCATTAAGCCGATGCTGCCCCGATACTCCCCTGATAGGCTTTTCTGTTTTTTGCGTGGCTTCCATTGACATATTCTGCAGGAGTTTTATTTTTCCATCTGCCATTGTATTGGCAAGTCCGATTTGATTAATTCCTTTTTCGGTGATAAAATGAAACAATCTTTTTAGCTTTCATCATGACCGCATAAAGGAGGAGCCTATGAGAATAGACCGTATTGATGTTATCCGTGTACTGAACCCATTCAAGCATCCTTTCCAGACCAGCTTTACCAAATTTGAGAACAGGGATGCTCTTCTGGTAAAGGTGTATTCGGAAGGTTTGGTTGGATGGGGTGAATGTAAGGCTTTTTACGGCCCCTTTTATAACCCTGAGGATAATGGTACTGTATTTCATATCCTGAAAGATTTCATCATTCCGGGCATCCTCCATCAGGAAGTAGAAAGCCCGGCTGCCTTTATGGAAAAGTTTGCGTACATTAAAGGAAACAGGCTGGCCAAGGCGGCTGTGGAAAATGCACTCTGGGAGCTCATGGTTCAGCAAACCGGCAAGTCTTTGAAGACACTGCTGGGCGGGACCCAGAAGGAAATCAAGGTGGGCGTTTCTTTGGGTATTGAAAAAGATATTAATGTCCTTTTCAAAGAAATCGAACATTATCTGGAGCAGGGGTATCATCGCACAAAGATTAAAATTCATCCTGGCCGTGATATTGAAGTGGTAAAGGCAATCAGGAAGGAGTTTGGCGACATCCCTCTTACGGTAGATGCCAATTCTGCTTATACCTTGAAGGATATCGATCTGTTCCGTGCCATGGATGAATACCACCTCCAGTATATTGAGCAGCCTTTAGGTGAGGAAGATATTGTGGACCATGCAGCGCTGCAGAAAGCTATTGAGACGCCGGTGTGTCTTGATGAAAGTATCGTATCCTATGAGGCGGCAGAGGCAGCTATCCGGCTGGGAAGCTGCAAGGTGATTAATATCAAGTCCAGCCGCTGCGGCGGGGTGTACGAAGGAAAGCGGATCCATGATCTCTGTGTGGCTCATGGCATTCCGGTATGGTGCGGCGGTATGACGGAACTGGGTATAGGCCGGGCGCAGAATGTGTCCTTTGCCAGTCTCCCCGGCTTCACGGAACTGGCTCACGATGTGGCGGCGGCTGACCGGTATTTTGAAGAGGATATTACCAGTCCCATGGTGGATATTACGGATCGCTGCACCATTGTGGTGCCGGATGAGGAAAACGGTATCCGTTATGATGTGGATGAAAAGCAGATTGATAAGATGGAAGCGGGACACTGGATTTTCAAATAGAACAGAGTAGTGAAAAATCCTGAAGACTAACCATAGAAGGCAGTCTTCGGGATTTTTTTATTTTTTCATGTGCTGTTTAGGTTCAAAGAGGATTTCGATAATGCGGCTGGGCCGTCCTGTTTTGTCCTTGAACTGACGACCCACGTCCTGGGCCAGGTGATGATCCATGAGTTTACAAAGAATGCGGTTCATGGTTCTGGGGGTGACACCGATAATGTCTGCCAGCTCGGAGGCGGTAAACCGCTGACGTCCGGTATCCCGGCAGGCCTGGTACAGATTGGAAATAATGCGTACGCTGACCTTTGATTTTTTTGAAAGGTAAAGGAACTGCTCATCAATGGGTCGTTCTTTCTTTTCCTGTATATCCTGGTCATTGGATGACATGGGGATAGGGGAAAAAAGGGCTTTGCCTATGAGGAATGCTCTGTTGCCGCCGGACCTTGAGGCATGCTCTACAGCGCGGAAGGCGTGGTAGCAGGCTTCCGCCGGATTCAAACCATAGCCTATGCCGATTGACAGGGTAAAGGCGGTAGTTTCAGCAATATTTCGGAGCAGGGGCAGACGCTGGAAATGGTTGGTACTGTTTTCTATATCCTTGGCAGTTGTGAAAAGAAGATAATTGGCCGGCGGCTGCTCGATGCAGGCGGCATTGATATGATGGGCGGTTCGGTAGATTTCTTTTGTAACAGCCATTTTTTCTACGGAAAGCCGGTATGCGTTGTTGTCCGGCAGGTTATCATCGGGGCTGTCGATATGAATGGAGATGACTGCTGTCTGGCTGTTCTGTGTGAGGTGGAGTTCATGGGACAGGACAAGCCGCTGGATTCCGTTGCGGATATCGTCAAAAGAAGGCTGAAGGATATAAACGGGGATGCCTTTGGCATGAAGAAGTTCTCTCACTTTGTAAAACATGGTGATGCAGAAGCTGACTTTTCCCTGATGATAGAGCTTTTCCATACGATTGGCTGCCTGGATGAGAAGGCCTTCGCTGTAGGCGGGCAGGTGGATGATTTCCAGAGATGTTTCTTCCGGTGAAAATCCGATTTCATGGAAAGCCTGGAGGAAAAATTTTTCATTATTGAGGTCGGTGGCAATGTGCATGGGGAACCCGGCAACCTCTGCCCGGAAAAGGAGACGGAGAAGGGCGGAGGCGGAACGGGGGATGGTGAGCCATTCAGAGGCGTGGGGGATTGCCTTTTCCGCATACCGCCGGGCAGTATCACCTAGAAAGAGGAAGCTGTCCACCCGATTCTGCTTTCCTGACAGGTTGTCTGGAATATCCATAATGGAGTCATAGGGGAAAGGAATGGATTCCATTTCAGGAAATTCTTTCCTGAGAAAGGACATGATTTCGTTAACGATTTCTCTTGGAACAACGATACCGATTCGCATAAGGTCTCCTTTGGGACAGAATAAAGGTCTATTAAGGACAGCGCCTTTTCCTTATGATAAGCGTAAATGGGAGGAAAGTAAAGCCTTCATCTTTTAGGGGATTTTGAGGGCAGGTAGGATGCCGGATAGGTTTTCATGATTCATGCAGATAGAGTCAGGAAAACCGTGATGGTACCTTCATTTCCGGGCCGAAACTTGGGGCAGTTATGCCGGAAGACGGCCAGTGTGTAAGTTTTATGGGAGTAGAGCAGGAGGTATGTTATGAGCTGGCTCAAAAAGCTGCAAAGCGAGAACAAGTATGTGGTGTTTTTCTTTCTGTATATAGGGTTCTGTATATCCTATATCGACCGGTCTGCCATCGGGCTGTCACTGCCGTCCATTTCCAAGGAGTTTAATCTGGCTCCTACGGAAATGGGTGTGGTTATCAGTGCCTTTTTTATCGGGTATTCCATTATGCAGATTCCCGGAGGCTGGCTCTCTGATCATTTCGGAAGCAAGACAGTGATTCTCATTGCCATGACTCTGTGGTCTATTTTTACTTTTACCACGGGTCATGCATCCACGCTGGCAGGCCTCCTTTTTCTGCGGTTCGTTTTCGGCCTCTGTGAAGGTCCCTATGCCGGTTCCTGCTATCGCGCCATTGCGGAGTATTTTCCAAGGGAACTTCGCCCGGCCTTCACTACCGGCATTCTTTCTTCAAACTACATCGGTTCTGCTCTGGCACCGGTCATCATCGTTCCGCTGATCCTCTGGTTCGGATGGAGGGGCATGTTCCAGATTTTAGGGGTTATCGGTCTGGCTTACGTTTTCTTCTATGCTATTTTCGTTAAACAGACAAAGCCGAAGGAAGAAAAAACGGCGGATAAAGGAAATAAGACTAAATACTTCCTCCATTTGATGAAATATTCCATGATTTGGAAACTGGTTCTCTGTGCATTCTGCATTTCCTGCATTAATAAGGGTCTGGATGCCTGGATGCCTACGTACCTGATTGCGGAAAGAGGAATCAATCTGAAGGCGGTAGGGTATCTGACTCCGATTCCATTCATGGCTTCTTTCCTTTCCACTGCGGTCTGCGGCTGGGTAATGAACAAATATTTTGATAAAAAAGAGCATTACATGATCGTTATCTGCGCTGCGCTGACAGCTATTTTCCTCTATTTCATGTATAACGCAGAAACTATCATGTGGGTTGTCATTTTCCAGTGCGGCGTGTATTTCTTTAAGGCCTGCATTCTGGGAACAGCAGTGGCCATTGTTTTGAAAATCGTTACAGGCAGTATTGCCGGTTCTGCTTCTACCCTGATTAATATGGGTGGACAGATTGCCGGTTTCATTTCCCCAGTTATCATGGGCTACCTGGTGTATGCATTCAACGGTTCTTTCAATGCTGTATTCTATTATCTTATGGGTGTGGCAGCACTCTGTGCAGTGAGCGCATTCCTCATTCCAAAGAGAACGGAAGATATGCTTGACGTAGGGGAAGATGAATAATGAGAGGACACAGGCGTTGCGGCCTGTGTCTTCTGTATATGCAGGTTCATACAGGAGGTACAAAATGAAAATTTCTAAAGTAGTTATCCGCAGAATGAGTCTTGATTTCAAAGTGCCGTTCCGCACCAGTTTCGGACTGAATACGAGAAAGGATTTCTCCATTGTGGAGCTCCATGACAGCGATGGCAATGTGGGATATGGCGCATGCTCCGCATTCTGGCGGCCCTGGTACAATGAGGAAACCACAGAAGGGGCTCTTTTTGTAATCAAAGAATTCCTGGTGCCGGCACTTTTTGATGCCGGTGATTTCAAGGATCCGGAGTGGTTCTTTGACCATACTTCCTGGATTCGCAGAAACCGCATGGCCCGGGCTTCGGTGGACTGCGCTCTTTGGGAGCTCTATTCCAAGGAACTTGGAATTCCTGAGTATCAGGCTCTGGGCGGAGTGAAAAACGAAATCGAAGCAGGTGTATCTCTTGGTATTGAAGATACACCGGACAAGCTGCTGAAAACCATTGAAAAATACATGAATCAGGGATACCGGCGGGTAAAGTGCAAAATCAAACCGGGCTATGATATCCAGTATATGCGGGCAGTGAGAAAAGAATTCGGCGACATCATGCTCATGTTAGATGCCAATTCCGCCTATACGCTGCATGATATCGACCTCTTCAGGGAAATGGATGAACTGGGTCTCCTTATGATTGAACAGCCTCTGGCTTCTGATGATATTGTGGATCACCGTCATCTGCAGGCTGCCATCAAAACGCCGATTTGTCTCGATGAAAGCATTGACAGCGTGGATGATGCCAGAAGGGCCATCGAACTGGGAAGCTGCAAAATCATTAATATCAAAGTGGCCAGAGTGGGCGGACTTACAGAAGCCAGAAGGATTCAGAAATTTGCAGGAGAAAAAGGGGTCTACTCCTGGTGCGGCGGCATGGTAGATGACGGCGTGGCCAGAGGTCACAATATGGCTGTGGCAACCCTTCCTTACTATCGCTACCCCAATGATATTCCCGGAAGCGACCGTTATTATGCTGATGATATCGTTACTCCTTCTACCTACATCGATTCCCATGCGAAAATCCAGCTTCCTGATCTTCCGGGCACAGGATTTGAACTGAACAGGGATGTGGTGGAAAAGCATACCATTGAAAAGTGGGAATTTACAAAATGATGGATAAGGAAACAGTTTTCAACGCAATCAATGAAATGGAGCCGGCCATGCTGGAGACCTGGCAGAAACTGGTGGACAGGGACTGCGGCCCCGATAATAAGGCCGGTGTAGATGCGGTAGGAAGGGATGTGCAGCATTTTCTGGAGTCTCTGGGGTTTCATGTCCGTTTCCACACTTATGAAAAAGCAGGCAATATGCTGGTGGCAGAATATGGGGATATGACAAAGCCCTTTGTCATACTAACCGGTCATATGGATACGGTTTTTGCCAGGGGAACCGCAGAGGAACGGCCATTCCGCATAAACGGAAACAAAGTAACCGGTCCCGGGGTTCTTGATATGAAGGGCGGCCTTACCATTCTTCTTCACGTGGTGAAATTCCTGGTGAAGCAGGGGTATGACCGGTATCCCATCAAAATTATCCTGGCAGGAGACGAAGAAACGGGCCATAAAAATTCAGGCGCCGGGAAGGACTACCTGGAAGAGGCCAAAGGAGCTCTCATGGGCTTCAATCTGGAAACCGGATTTCCTGACAATGGCATTGTGATAGAAAGAAAAGGGGTGGCCCAGTACCGTTTCGATATAGACGGTATCGGCGCCCATGCCGGCAACAATCCGAAAGACGGCAGGAGTGCTGTGATGGAATTATGCCATAAGGCACTGGACATGGAAAGCCTTACGGATTATGAAGAAGGCACTACAGTGAATGTGGGCGTGATTTCCGGCGGCACTGTGGCTAATGCTATACCGGAGCATGCATCCTGCAGGGTGGATGTGAGATATTCCAAAGAAGAGGGCATTGAGAGGGTAGAGAAGGCGTTCAGGGAAATTGCAGAGAAAACCTATGTACAGGGGACAAAGACCCATGTGGAGTGCCTGGTAAAAGTGTCCTCCATGGAAAGACTTCCTGCTTCAGAAGATTTGTTCCATAGGGCAGAAGAAATTGCTAAGAAATGGAACCTGCCACACATGAAAGCCATTGCCGTAGGGGGAGGCAGTGATTCCGCCTATCTGACCGGAGCCGGCATTCCTACCCTCTGCGCCCTTGGAGTGAAAGGGGAATTCAATCATACCGTCCGTGAATGGGCAGATAAAAAATCTTTGACAGAGAGAGCCAAGCTGCTGGCCGCCCTGCTTTTACAGTTGTAACAGGAGGAATTGAATGGATACAAGAGATAAGGCATATCAGTGGATTGATGAACATAAGGATGAAATGATTTCCCTGTGGAAGGAAATGGTAACCATTGATTCCGGTATCGGCGTCAGGGATGGTGGAATGGCCATGGGAAATCTCTGTGCCGGCATTCTTGAGAAGCTGGGATTTTCCATCCGCCGGGTATCCTATGAAAAATGCGGGGACACCATTATCGGTGAACGTGGAGACATGACCAAGCCCTTTACTATCCTTATGGGACATATGGATACCGTATTTTTTAAAGGAGAACCGGAGAAAAGACCTTTTACTATCAAAGATGGAAAAGCCTACGGTCCCGGCGTGCTGGACATGAAGGGAGGAGTTACCATCCTTCTTTCCACCCTGATGGCACTTCATGAAGCGGGATTTGAAGATTTCCCCTGCAAAGTTATTCTGGATGCGGACGAAGAACCGGCGCATGTATTTTCCAATGCGCCGGAAGTGATTCAAAAAGAGGCAGAAGGGGCCAAGTGTGCGTTCAATTTTGAAACCGGTTTCATGGATCACAGCCTGGTGGTACAGCGTAAGGGCTGCTGGCGTTTCTTCATCGAGACTTTCGGCCGCGGCTGTCATGTGGGTAATGATCCGGAAAATGGAAGAAGTGCTATTCTGGAAATGGCCCATAAAATTATTGAAATTGAAAAGCTCACAGACTACTCCAAGCAGTATAACGTTAATGTGGGAACCATCGAGGGCGGCACCGTAGCCAATGCGGCACCGGCTTACTGCAAAGTGGAATGTGATTTCCGCTATACCCATCCGGAGGATCTGCCGGTACTTCGCAAGAAAGTGGACGAAGTATGCAGCCGCCAGTATGTGCCGGATACGACCACAAAAGTGTCAGACAGCGTAGGCTTTGCCACCATGACAAGGCTTCCTGGAAATCTGGATCTTTTGAAAATTGCCCAGGAAGTGGCAGAGGAAAGCGGCTTTCCGAAACCGGAAGCAAGACTCTGCGGCGGCGGTTCTGATGCGGCTTATACCACTGCCATGGGTGTTCCTACCCTCTGCGCTGTAGGTGTAGAAGGAGCCAGGAACCACACGGTGGAAGAATGGGCTGATGTAGACAGCCTTTTCCGCCGCGCAAAGCAGATGGCAGGCATTCTGCTGAAGGTGAATGGAGATAAATAATCGATGAAGTATTAAAATGGCGTTCCTAGGAATGCCATTTTTTTCTGAATTCCGTCTGTTGTAAGGATTCTTATCAAATGGAAAATGAATAACAAAAGTACTGCTTCGCCCCTCGTCATCTCGACCGCAGCGGAGTGGAGAAGTTTCAGAGTATCCATGGTGCCCAAATACACCGGCTCTCATAGCGTCATGCAGCTCCGCTGGAGATGACGATAGGGGCGGGGAGCATAGTACCATTTCAAAATGAAAAAAGCCCTTGACATTTCCTGCCGCCGGTGCTACAGTATTCACAACAAAACGATGAAGAAAAGAGTAGGCGGCCTGATGACGGCAAAGCGAGTCCGGAGAGTGGAAGCGGATACGGATAGGGGGCTGAAGTGCATTTCTGAGTTTGGCAGGTTGAAACAGTAGTAGGCCTTCCCGGGAGCTCCCGATACAGAGTCAGGGTTTGTTAGAACCTTTTAAGGTATACCTGGTGACAGGCATATGAAATTGGGTGGAAACACGAAGCGCAGCTCTCGTCCCTTATGGGACGGGAGCTTTTTGATTTCTATGAAGAAAGGATGAAAAGGAATGGGCAGACTGATTGCAAAGAAACTGAATGAACTGGAATGGGGTCTGGCAGGATGCCTCCTGTTCCTGGGCATCTCTTCTCCTGCATTCCATCAGTTTTATAAAAGGTAAGGTTACAGGCTGACAGGGATCGGAAAGACTTCGCCTTGGGAAAGGCAGAACGGGAACAGGTGCCCGATTCGCAGAAGTTTCATGACTCTGAGCAGGGAAATAGGAGCGGGACTTTACGGCCCGTATCCGCCATGCGCCGGGGCGCTGCCCCGGCAGCATGTTTTAAAAATTTATGATGTACAGGCGATGAGGAAGGAGAGTACCTTTTCCGAAGGAAAGCGAGTCCGGATGGTGAGAGCGGACAGGGATGGGAAGGGGAAGTGCATTTCTGAGCTGATGGGCTGAATTGAGTAGGCCATACCGGGAGACGCCCGTTACAGCGCAGGGGTACAGGAAAGGATATTTCCGGGACGTACCTTTAAGGTCATGAAGGCGACTTCATGATGAATTTGGGTGGAAACACGAGGCTTCTCGTCCCTTTTGGGGGCGGGGGCTTTTTTATTTGTCATGAGGAGGATGAAATGAGTACGGAAGAGGCTGCAGCCGGTGTGCTGAAGGATACGAAGGAAAGGAATGTGATATGTATGAAGAAGAAAGAATGGATACTTCTTTCTTTGCCGGTGATTTCTATTTTGGTAACAGGGGCTGTGGATTTGCTGGTGAAGCGGAGTTTGTCCCAGATGAAGATGCCCCATCCCTATCTGCTTTATTTTCTGGGCATCTGCCTTGCGGTGTATGTGGCTTTTGCTGCAGCGTCTCTTTTTTCTGTAGAGACGCGAAAAAAGGTGGTATACATGGCTCCTTTCTATGCCATGCTTTCCCAGCTTTTAAACGGGCTGAACTTGGCTACGGCAAAGTTTGCTCTGCTTCCGGTGATTTATTTCCCGGCGCCGGACAGAATTCTGCAGGTGTTTGTGAAGGATTTCAATCTTCTTCTTTCCTGCATTGCCTATTCTTACTCTCTTCTGGCCATCAGCTGGATACTGGGTGTGTCTGTGGGCATTGCCACGGGGGCCTGGCTTGGCTTTTCGAAGCGGGCCGACTACTGGCTGTGGCCTTTCATCAAGGCCCTGGGACCTATCCCGCCGGTGGCCTGGATTCCGCTGGCTCTGGTGATTTTCCCCACCATGTACAGCGGCAGCGTATTTCTTATATTCCTTTCCATCTGGTTCCCTACGGCGTCGCTGACGCTCTCGGGCATCCGGAATGTGAATAAGTCCTATTTCGAGGTGGCGGAGACTCTGGGGGCCAGCCACTGGGATCAGGTGTTCCGGGTGGCCATCCCGGCCGCCATGCCTGACATTTTCATGGGCGTATTCACCGGCACCTGCATGAGTTTCGTGGTGCTGGTGACGGCGGAAATGATGGGCGCCAAGTACGGACTTGGCTGGTATGTGAACTGGCAGAAGGAAATGATGGCTTATTCCAATGTGTACGCGGGACTGATTCTTATCGCCGGAAGCTTCTGCCTTTTCATGGAGCTTATGTTCAAGCTGAGAAACCGGGTGCTTTCATGGCAGAAAGGAGTTATTAAATGGTAGAAGAGGGGCATATTCTCATCGACGGGGTGTCCAAGAGTTTCGACGACGCCAATACCGCCGGCGGCAGGCAGGTCATCCTGTCGGGCATAACGCTCGATATAGAGCCGGGGTCCTTCACCTCTTTCATCGGGCCTTCGGGCTGCGGGAAATCCACGCTGCTGCGCATTATTTCCGGATTTCTTTTCCCCGATGCCGGGAGGGTGGTGGTGGACGGCAGGAAAGTAGAGGGGCCGGGGGTGGACCGGGGCTTCATGTTCCAGGACCATGTGCTTTTCCCCTGGCTTTCTATCCATGACAACATCGCCTTCGGGCTGAAGGTGCAGGGCACCTATGAGAAGCGGAAGGACGATGTGGCGCGCATCATCCGCCAGGTGGGCCTTCAGGGCTATGAGGACCATTTCCCCTACCAGGTGTCCGGCGGCATGCAGCAGAGGGCGTCTCTGGCAAGGGCCCTCATCGGCCACCCGAAAATCCTTCTTCTGGACGAACCGCTGGGGGCGCTGGATGCTTTTACCCGCATGACCATGCAGGAGGAAATCCGGAAGGTGTGGGAGAAGAGCCACACCACCATGATCATGGTAACCCATGATATCGAAGAGGCGGTGTACATGGCCCAGAAGGTGGTGGTCCTTTCATCGCACCCGGGAAAGGTGATCAAGGAAATCCCCATCGAGCTTTCGCGGCCGGTGGACAGGGAGTCGCCGGAGTTCACGGCGTACAAGACGGAAATCCTGAAGGCCCTTCACTACGGGGAAGACGGCCTGCCGGAAGAAGTGGTTTCATGAAAGGAGACGAAGCATGGAAAATCGATTTCTGCCAAGCTATACCATAGGCCCTGATGCCTATGATGAAATCCCGGCGGTGTGCAGGAAATTCGGAAAGACAGCAGTGATTATCGGAGGAAATCAATCAAGGGCGGCAGCGGAGCCCCTTATCCGCCTGGCGGTGAAAGGGGAAATAGAAATCACCGGCAGCTTCCTTTACGGCGACGATGCTACCTTTGAAAACGGGGACAGGCTCACGGAAATCCCGGAGGTGAAGGCGGCGGATATGATATTTGCCGTAGGCGGGGGAAGGGCCTGCGACACCGCCAAGTATGCGGCGGAAAAGCTGGACAAGCCCATTTTTACTTTTCCAACGCTGGCTTCCAACTGCGCCTCTATCACGGCGGTGTGTATCATGTACTATCCGGACCATACCTACCGGGCCAACTGGTACAGAAGCCGGCCGCCCTTTCATACCTTCATCAACACCGACGTGGTGCTCCATTCGCCCAGGGACTACTTCTGGGCCGGCATAGGGGACGCCCTGTCCAAGGAGTATGAAGTGCTTTTCAACGCCAGAGGAGACAAACTGGACTATTTCCAGAGTATCGGCGCAAGGCTGGCAGGAAACTGCTCCGACGGTCTTCTGGAAAAAGGAGAAGAAGCGCTTTTGGACTTCGATAAGGGCATGGACAGCGAAGCCTTCCGCTTCGTGGTGCAGAATATCATCATTTCCACAGGCCTTATTTCCAACTGCGTGCCGGTGATCTACAATTCCAGCCTGGCCCACGCCATTTACAACAGCCACGGACAGGTACCCCACAGGGGAAATCATCTCCACGGGGCGGTGGTGTGCTACGGCACCCTGGTGCTCCTCACCCTGGACGGGCAGAAAGAAGAAAGGGACAGGATGCTGGCTTTCACAAAGAAAACGAACCTGCCCCACAGCCTGGCAGATATCGGCGTAGACCGGAAGGACGCAGAGGCACTCTCCGGATATGCCCTGGAAAAACCGGACATCCGCCACGTGCCCTATGAAATCAGGAAAGAAGCCATCTTGAAAGCCATGGATGAATTGGAGGGACTCAAATGAATGCGAAACAGAAAATCAACGCAGCCATAGCGGCCCTGGGCCTCCTGGCCGCCTCCAGCGCAGGCCTTGCCTACGAAGTCTACGCCGCCGGCCAGCAGCCGGCATACCACATGACCTACGAAGAAGCGGTAAAAGCTACGGAGAAGGACTGCTGTAAGTAGTGGACACGCCCTGCGGGCGTGAGGGTTCAGAAGGTGCAAAGGGTGCAAAGGGTTCAGAGGGTGGTGGTAGGCTGTATTCCCGAAGGGGCCTGCCGCTGCGCGGCAGAGGGGCATATGGCATCCATCGGGCCTGACGGCCCTCGGTGCCAAGGGTTGTATAGAAGGGTTGCATCGCTTCGCTCAGGGGAAAGGCCTCGGTGGGCGCCCTTTAAAAAGAAGGGGCGCCATTATGATAAAACCTTTACAACCGGGCTTCGCCCGGGGAAAACAGGCAAACCGCCCTGCGGGCGATGGAAATGCACCCCCTTTGGTGGCTGGCGCCACCACCTTCCCCCCTAAAGGGGGCACTATGGGTGCTCAGCAATGTGCTACATGACTCAGCAGAAAAGTATTGAGAGGCCTATTCTCCCCCCTGAATAGGGGGGAGTCCCGCGAAGCGGGATAGGGGGTAGCCGCGTTAGCGGCTAATCACCGCAATGCTGCTCTTGCTGATGAATCTAAAAGCATCAAGCAGATTCGGGCTGACAGCTGATAGCCGACAGCTGAAAGCTATCCACGCTGTGTCCTGCAGTTCCATATTTCCCGCATATTTTATTTTTAAAGGAGTTATGGCGGTATGAAACTGCCTCTCACATATAAGAAAGGGGAAGATGATCATGATTTCTAAGAAGGTAAAGGCAGCAGCTGCTGCACTGGCACTGGTTTCCGTATTTGGCCTGGCAGGCTGCGGGGAGAGCGCAAAGCCTGCTGCTTCCGGCGCTGCCAAGGTGGACAATGTGAAGGTGAAGGTGGGGTATTCGCCGTCCCTCTGCCAAGCGCCGATTTTTGTGGCCTATGAAAAGGGCTATTTCAAAGATGCGGGCCTGGATCCGGAGCTGGTGAAGGTGGACGGCGCTACGGCCAATGAATCCCTGGGCTCCGGCAAGGTGGATATGGAAATCACCCTGGTGAGCAAGACCATCCATCCCCTGCAGAACGGCCTTCCTGTGAAGGGCACCACCGGCGTCCACTTCGGCTGCGTGAGAGCCATTACCCGTCCGGATTCCGGCATCAAAGATGTGAAGGACCTGAAGGGGAAGCGCATCGGCGTAGCGGGCCTGGCTGATACGGGCACCGTCATCATCCAGCGGGCCTTGAAGCATGAAGGTATCGGTGTAACGCCGGACAATATGGAAGTGGAATTTGTGGTGGTGGACAGGAACTCCCTGCCCCAGGCTCTTTCTTCCGGGCAGGTGGATGCCATCGTCATGACGGACCCCGTAGGCTATATCGCCCAGAAGGAATACGGCTATGTGCCGGTGCTGGATACAGCCACCTCCAAGGGCTGGAAGGATGAATACTGCTGCGACCTGGTGGTAACGAACCAGTTCATTGAAAAGAACCAGGCTGCTGCCAAAGCCCTCACCCAGGCTATCCAGAAGGGATCCCTCTATATCAAGCAGCATCCGGAAGATGCGGCTAAAATGCTCATTGAAAAGAAATATGTGAACGGCGATGAGAAGGAATACGCTGAACTTCTGAAATCATATAATTACACTCCATCTGTCCAGGGAGGCTACGATGCCATCAAGGCCGCGGCCAAAGACCTGTCGGACCTGGGCCTTGTGAACCAGCTTGACGCCAAGGAATTTGCAGATAATGCCTACTATTTCTTTGACGGCTACCAGGATGTAAAGAGCCTGTAATGGATAGGGGATAGATGGTAGACGATAGAAAGTAGACGATAGTTCTTGCGTCCCCTTTAGGGGAAGAGGGCCACGAAGTGGCGAAGGGGTGCTGAAGGGTAAGAACCGAAAAGAGACTCTATGGCAAAGCAAGGCGCCGGTTGGTGGCGGGCAGCCATTGACTCCCACCAGCCACCGGCTCACTAGTCCACTAGCTCACTGTCCCACACCTGCTGTCATTTCGACCTCAGCGGGGCGGAGTGGAGAAATCTCCTTTCATAATGGGCACAAGTCCCATGGTGGAGGGAGATCTCTCGACTCAGAGCCAAAATAGGACAGAAGCACCTGCTCCATACCGGCATGCAGCTTCGCTCGAGATGACAGAACGGCGGGCAGCCATTGACCCAACTAGTCACTAGCCACTAGCCACTAGCCACTAGCCACTAGCTACTAGCCACCAGCTCATTAGTCCACTATCCCACTATCTCCCTATTTCCCTATTTCCCAAACAGGCCTTACATAAATACACCGTATGGACATACAATCATTGCCATACGAAGAGGAGGAACATGATGAATAAACATTGGAAATCATTAGCAGCAGCACTGGCATTGGTCAGCGTACTGGGGGTGGCCGGATGCGGCGGCACCCAGAGCGCAGGAAGCAGCGCCAAGAGCGCATCCGCTGCCGCTGCTGACGGTAAGACAAATATGAGGGTGGCCTACTCCCCGTCCCTCTGCGAAGCTTCTACGGTAGTAGCCTATGAAAAAGGCTTCTTCAAGGAAGAGGGAATCAACCCTGAAATGATTAATATCCAGGGTGCCAGTGAAACGGAAGCCCTGGGGACCGATAAGGTAGACGGCATGCAGACCCTGGTTTCTAAAATCATCCAGCCTATCCAGAACGGCCTTCCGGTGAAGCTCACCGCCGGCCTCCACACAGGCTGCGTCCGCATCGTTACCCGTCCCGACACCGGCATTAAGGATGTGAAAGGTCTGAAGGGCAAGAAAATCGGCGTATCCGGCCTGGCTGACACCGCCACTGTCATTGCCCAGCGCGCTCTCCACACCGACGGCATCGGCGTGACACCGGATAACATGGAAGTGGAATTTGTGGTGGTAGAAAGAAACTCCCTGCCCCAAGCACTGAAATCCGGCCAGGTGGACGCCATCGCCATGACCGACCCGGTGGGCGCCATCGCCATGAAGGAATACGGCTTCACCTCTGTTCTTGATACCGCTAAATCTCCGGAATTCAAGGATGAATACTGCTGCTCCGCCATCCTCACTGCGAAATTCGTACAGGAACATCCGGACCTGGCCAAAGGCTACACCAGAGCCGTCATGAAGGGTGCGCTCTATGTATCCAAACATCCGGATGAAGTGGCCCAGATGCTCCACGACAAGAACTACGTCTCCGGCGACGTGGCCCTTAATGCGGAACTCCTGAAATCCTACAACTACGTTCCCTCCGTACAGGGCGGCTATGACGCCATCGAAAGAGCAGCCACCCAGCTGGAAGAAATCGGCATCGTCCATGACGTCAATGCCAAAGCACTGGCGGACGGCGCCTTCCAGCGCTTCGACGGACTGGAAGATACACCAAGTCTGTAAGAAATAGAATTGAATCATTGATTTGCCCCTGAAAATGAAAAAGCGCACGGCATAGGCTGTGCGCTTTTTCATTTGGGGCCGGGGTCGGTGGGGCTGGTGGCTGGTGGCTGGTAGGACTGCTATCGGCTGTCGGCTATCAGCTATCGGCCTTGGTGGGCGCCCCTTAAATAATGTAGGGCGCCAGTTTGTATAAAACCGATTTAGTGGGCTAGTGAGCTGGTGTGCTAGTGAGCTAGGGAAGCGCTGATTAATTCATAGAGTTTGCTTTTATAAGAATTTTTATGCACTGCTTCGTCATGGAACTCCTTAAATAGCTCGCTATTCGCGTCGTCCCATTCCTTGCATTGCATAAAAATTCAAGA
>NZ_CALGPS010000155.1 GCF_937959425.1 uncultured Dialister sp. | reverse complement strand
GGTGGAAGGGGGGGCCGCCGCAGGCGGCTTTTCACGAATGCGATACATCAGGCCCCTGCGGGGCCTCGGATTTTTGAGGGGAGCACTGACTCAGTCGCAGAATCAGCGCGCCCCTTACGAAAACCGCTATCATCCGTCGCCTAACGGCGCCACCGTCGGGCATTAAGGTGCTCGCTTTGTGTGTGCACAGCGAACTGGAGTCACACCAGCGAACATAATTTGCAGGAGCAAAGCGACGCACAAATTATTGTGAGTCGGTGATAGCCGTGCTGTAGGGGAGCATGAGCGACCTGAGAATCCAGTGAGTCGTTTCCCCTGTGGGGCAGGCTATACTCGAATAATAGCCCGACTCAGAAGCCCTCTGCAGGGCTTCTGTCTTCCAAAGGAAGAAGGCTTTGGCTCTTCGTCATGCAGCACTGCTGGCACAAAGGGTAATCCCGTAACGCTGGCTATAAAACTCATCGCCCGCAGGGCGATACCTTCCCCTCTGAACCCTTTGAACCTTCTGAACCCTTTGAACCCGGGCCACTTTGTGGCCCCAAGGGCCGGTCAATCCTAAGAACCTTTTCACCCACAACCCTTCTACACAACCTGCGCCGACAGGCGCGCCCCTTTTTATCCTGCGGCGCAGCCGCCACCACAACCCTCGGCGGTGGAGCCGCCGTCAAACCTAAGAACCTTTTCCTCTCACCCTGTAAACCTTCCCTTCCATTTGATATACTATCTATAAGATGTAAAGCAAAAATTATCCGACGGTATAGGAGGATTCCCATGCAGGACCATTTGAAGATTGCTTATACGAAGAAGGCGCTGGAGCTGTTTCCGCCTGTTCCTACCAGGGAGGCGGCTGCTGCGGAGGAGACGGATTTTACGGATATTGCCGGTCTGGTAGTGACGGAGGAGGACAGCGGCATACTGAATGACCGGAGGGTCAGAGCTTTTCATATTCCTCTGTTCCTTGTGGCGGCTGACCGGTTTGAGAAGACTGACGATGTGCTGGGCAAGGTGTGGGGCATTCTTGACACCAATCCTCTGCACCGTCCTTTTTTCGAACGGCAGATCGAAAAGGCGGCTTCTTCCTATGAGGATTCCCTCCTTCCGCCTTTCTTTAAAATGCTTCGGGAATATGTGAGCTGGGGAAATTCGGAATTTGACTGCCCCGGCCATCAGGGGGGCTCTTATTTCACCAAGCATCCCGCCGGACGCATCTTTTATGATTTCTACGGGGAAAATACTTTCCGCGCAGACCTCTGCAACGCCGATGTGGCCATGGGGGATCTCCTTATCCATGAAGGGGCGGCGCTGGCAGCCCAGAAGCATGCAGCCCGGGTGTTTAATGCGGACAAGGCCTATTTCATCCTGAACGGCACTTCCGGTGCCAACAAGGTGGTAATGAATGCCCTTCTGACACCGGGGGACCTGGTGCTTTATGAAAGAAATAACCATAAATCCGTAGGCTACGGCGCCCTTATCCAGGCCGGGGCCATCCCCATTTATCTGGAAACCGCCAGAAATCCCTTCGGCCTCATCGGCGGCGTGCTGGATCACTGCTTCAATGAAGAGTATATCCGCATGCTCATTGCGGAAAGGGATCCCAAGCGGGCCCGCATGGACCGTCCTCTCCGGGCGGCGGTGATCCAGCTGGGAAACTATGACGGCTGCATTTACAATGCCCGTCAGGTGGTGGAGAAAATCGGCCATCTCTGCGATTACATTGTCTTCGATTCGGCATGGGTGGGGTACGAGCAGTTCATTCCCATGATGAAGGACTGCAGCCCCCTGCTTCTTGACCTTAAGCCCGACGACCCAGGCATCATTGTCACCCAGTCCATCCATAAGCAGCAGGCCGGTTTCTCCCAGGCCTCCCAGATTCTGAAAAAGGATTCCCATATTAAAGGGCAGAAGCGGTACGTGCCCCATAAAATCTTCAATAATGCCTTCATGGTGAATTCGTCTACCTCGCCTAACTACCAGATTTTCGCGTCCCTGGATATGAATGCTAAAATGCAGGAGGGGGAAGCGGGAAAAATGCTGTGGCATGAGTGCATTGTGAATGCCATTAACGCCAGAAAAAAGGTACTCCGCCACTGCCGCTACCTCCGTCCCATTGTGCCGCCCCTGGTGCATGGAAAGAAATGGGAAGAGGGGGACACGGAAGAAATGGCGGAGGACATTTCCTACTTTGCCTTCGAACCGGGAGGCAAGTGGCACTCCTTCCAGGGGTACGCCAAGGGCCAGTATTTCATAGACCCCATGAAACTGCAGCTCATGACACCGGGCATTAACATGGAAACCGGGGAATACGAGGACTTCGGCATTCCCGCCGTTATTCTGGCCGATTACCTTCGGGATAACCAGGTGATTCCGGAAAAATGCGACCTGAACGACATCCTCTTTCTTATGACGCCGGCAGAAACGGAAACGAAGCTGGATAATCTCATTACCAAGCTGGTGCAGTTTGAAAAACATATCGATGAAAATTCCCTGATGGAAAAGGTACTCCCCACGGTATACGGAAAATACAAATCCCGCTACGAACGCTACACCATCCGCCGGCTCTGTCAGGAACTTCATGATTTCTATAAAGCAAGGAAAATCAACGTGCTGCAGAAGAAAATGTTCCTGAAAGCCTACTTCCCGGAATACTTCACGAGCCCCCAGGAGGCCAACTGGGCCCTGGTGCGGGGAAAGGGGGAGCTTATCCCTCTGGAAGAGGCGGAAGGAAGAGTGGCTCTCCAGGCCGCTGTACCCTATCCCCCCGGTGTCACCTGCGTCCAGCCAGGGGAGCGGTGGTCCCGCATTGCCCTGGACTACTTCCTGGACTTCGTGGAAACGGCAAACATCCTCCCCGGCTTCGCCCCGGAACTGCAGGGCGTGTATCTGGAAAAAGACAGCTCCGGCCATTTGCAGGCCAAAGGCTATGTGCTGAAGAAAGAATATGAAAAGGATTATAAGGATTAGTGGGCAGGGGTGCTAGCAGGAGTTTACAAGTTATGAAAAAGCGATGCTGAAAACGCTAGATTTTAT
>NZ_CALGPS010000154.1 GCF_937959425.1 uncultured Dialister sp. | reverse complement strand
AGAAAGCCAGCTCCCCCGATCCCGATCGAGGGTTCAGAGGGTTCTCTCTCCCCCCTGTTGTCCCACCGCTTGCGGGGTGGCAAGGGAACACGAGTCACACCAGCGAACATATTTTGAAGGAACGCAGTGACGCGCAAAATATTGTGAGTCGGTGATAGCCGTGCTGTAGGGGAGTGAAACGACCTGAGAATCGTGTGACACGCTTCCCTATGGGTGAAGGTGGTACGTAGTACCAAAGGGGGCGAAGGTTCTTAGGGTTCCCAGGTTTGACGCCCGCTTTGCGGGCGAGGGTTGTGGAGGCGCCCTATGGGCGCAATATAAAGTCAGCGTTACGGGGCTTGCATTTGTGCCACTATGGCTCCCTACAAATTTCGTTCACCTGCCACCCCTAAAAAAGGCGCAAGACGTTACAGGATTCCTCTCCTGCTGCGTAAATCACGCTAAACATGGTGGTGAATCAGCCGCCTCCGACTCTCCCCCTTTGGTGCCTTACGGCACCACCTTCCCCCCGCTGAGCGGTGGGACTATGGATGCTGTCCATCGTTTCATATACCCTGATCGCAGCCATCGGACAGTCGTTTCTCCGCCCCCCCTGAGCGAAGGGGCCACAACCCTTTTACATAACCTGCCGCGTCACTAGCCCACCAGCCCACCAGCCCACTAGTACACTAGTTAAAACACCAGGTACACCACATAGCTGCAGAGGGAGATGAAAAGATTGGCCAGGGGATTGATGATGCGGTTGATGAGGCCGCTGAAGACTACCACCATAAGGAGGACGAAACCGTACCGGGCGTTGAAATTTTCGTATTTGAAGGACAGCTCTCCCGGCAGGAACATGGAGAGGATTTTAGAGCCGTCCAGCGGCGGTACGGGGATAAGGTTGAAGAAGGCAAACCACACATTGTACATCATAATCCAGTTCAGAAAGAGGGCGCTTTCCCGGCTGAGCATACCAAGCCGAAGAAGGATGGCAGAAAGAAGGATGGACAGGAATCCCAGAAAAAGATTCATGCCCGGGCCGGCAAAGGACACCTTCAAAACGCCGCTTTTGTAATCCTTGTAGTACCTCGGGTTAATCATCACAGGCTTGGCCCAGCCGAAGCCGCAGAGCACCAGAAGAATCGTCCCCAGCACATCCAGATGGGCCATGGGGTTGATGGTGAGCCGCCCGTCCAGGGAAGGCGTGGGGTCACCCAGGGCATCGGACACCGCCGCATGGGCGTATTCATGGAAGGAAAGGGCGATGAGAAGGGCCGGCACACGGTAAATCAGGGTGCCTATATCCAGAAAATCAAACATGGCATACTCCTTTACTATTCATTGTATGGCTCTATTATACATGGTTTACGCAGACCGTCATAGCCTGTTAAATTTTCATCTTCTGTGAAAACCGCCTTGCTAAATGCACCATTATGGTCTAAAATGAAGCCAGAAACTTTGAGGTGATATTATGCCAAACGTAGTGGACAAGCGTACTCCCACCTATGACTTAGAATCTTTTAAACACTCCCGCCCTGAAATCAAGCGCTCCGCTCTGATGGGTGCTGCTTCCTTAGGTTTTGGACGTTCTGATATCCATGCTGCCATTCAATCCATGGAAAGGAAACACTTTTACAAATCCATGACTTCCTATGGAGACCGTCATATCTGGCAGGATGTATACCATGTTCCCTATCAGGGTCTGCTTCTTTATATTAAATTCACGCAGGGTACCATCACGGAATTTGCCCTGCTTTCATTCAAGGAAAAATGAGGTGATTTTAATGAATGACCACAGAAAATACGACATAGAAACGGGAGAAGAACTGATTCGCGATGTGCGTCCCATGACCATTACCTACAAGGAACACAGCCTAACCTTTGACATGCCCGGCTGGTATCCCAAGAGCAATGACGAAGGCACCTTTACCGATGAAGATTTAAAAATCTACGATAAGGCCATCAATCGTTTAAAAGCGGAAGCGGAACAGCTGCTCCTTCCTGATGAAATCCGAGCCATACGAAAAAAGTTAAAACTCACGCAGGTACAGGCAGGCACCCTGCTGGGCGGCGGCAAAAAGGCATTTCAAAAATATGAAAGCGGCGAAATCCTGCCGAGCCGCGCCATTTCCAACCTTCTGAAGATTCTGTCTAAAGAGCCTTCCCTGCTTAAGACAATCACCCACCAGAGCGCATAAAATGTTAAACCAAGAGACTTCCGTTTCACGAAAGAAACGGGAGTCTTTCCGTTCATAACAAAAACTGTCCATTCCATACCTATTCCTGATATTCCTTGACCAGCCGCCCCTGTTCCATTATACTTTCAACTGTAATAAAAAATGGGGGACTTATTATGGAAATCAACTTGAATATGTACCAGACCCTGGCGGCGGCGGTGGCTGTCTTTTTTCTGGGCGGCTTTCTGAAGACGAAAATCAAGCTGTTCCGGAAATACTGCATTCCGGCGCCTGTCATCGGCGGTACCATCTTTTCGATTGTGAATTGTATTCTTTACACCGAAGGCCTGTGGACCTATACCCAGGACACGGTGATGCAGAACTGGTGCATGATGCTCTTCTTTACCAGTATCGGCTACATGGCCAGCGTGAACCTGATTAAGAAAGGCGGCCTTCTGGTTATCAAGATGGCGGTGCTGGTGGGCATCCTCATCATCATCCAGAACCTCATCGGCATTTCCCTTTCCCAGGTTTTCGGAGAAAATCCGCTCATGGGACTGGCGGACGGCTCCATTCCCCTGGTAGGCGGCCACGGCACCTCCGGCTCCTTCGGTCCCGTGCTGGAATCCATGGGCCTTTCCGACGCTACCACCATCGCCTTTGCCGCTGCCACCTTCGGTCTGGTGGCAGGTTCCTTTATCGGCGGTCCTATCGGTGAACTCCTCATCCGACGCTTTCACCTTACCTCTTCGGAGGGAAAGGAAATAGACGCTTCCCTTCCCGGTGGAAAAATGGGGCCCCATCCGGAGACCGAGGAAGATGAAGACGCGGCAGCCAACTACCTCAACATGGACAATTTCATGTACGCCTTCGGCCAGCTCCTTCTGGCCATGGGCCTTGGCACCTACGTGAGCCAGTTCTTCATCGACATCGGCCTCGTGTTCCCGGGCTACATCGGCGCCATGATTGTGGCGGCGGTGATTCGAAACATTGCAGAAGGCACCCATCTCTACGGCATTTACCAGAAGGAAAGCGAAGTCCTTGGCGGCATGTGCCTCAATATCTTCCTCTCCTGCGCCCTCATGAGTTTGAAACTCTGGCAGCTGGCGGACCTGGCGGTGCCCCTCATGGTGACCCTCCTCATCCAGACCGTGGTGATGGCCCTCTTTGCCTACTTCATCATCTTCCGGGTTATGGGAGGAAATTACGAAGCCGCCGTCATGGCTTCCGGCACCTGCGGCTTCGGCATGGGCGCCACACCGAACGCCATTGCCAATATGAACGCCATGTGCGAACGCTTCGGCCCCGCCCACACCGCCTACTTCGTCATCCCCTTAATCGGCGCTTTCGTGGTGGACTTTCTGAACGCCTCCATCCTTATGATTTTCATGAATATTTTGAAATAAAACCGGCAAAGGAAAAAGACTGTGAAAAATGTCAATCACTTTTCGCAGTCTTTTTCTGTATTCCCAGAGAAGCGCTGATTAATTCGTTGTTTGCTTTCATTCTTGAATTTTTATGCAATGCAAGGAGTGAGGCGACGCGAATAGCCAGCTATTTAAGGAGCTTCATGACGAAGCAGTGCATAAAAATTCTTATGAAAGTAGACTCTATGAATTAATCAGTGATTCCCTATATTTTCAGAAACGATTTCAAACCGTTGGCAGAAGCCTGAAGTCTGATGGCTGATGTCTGATGTCTGATGTCTGGCATCTGACAGCCGTTCCGTCATTCGGCCGCAGCTCTTTTACCGATTTTCCGCTTTCGTCACTTCTTTCACCCAGTCGATGAAATTATCCGTGCTGCTTCCTGTGCGTTCCGCCAGGGTGTGCTTCTTGTTCCATACGGTGGTGAAGTCCACGTCTTCCACGTCTTTCCGCTGTTTCAGCGCCAGGGCCAGGTTCATTTCCGTATTGAGGGAGGTGTCGCCCTGGGAAATGCCGGTGTGGATGCGCCAGTGTTTGGCCAGGGTGGAGGGTTTCTTTTCCCCTTCTCCCACCAGGATGAAGGTCATGGGATCGTACATGAGCTGTCTTACAAGGGACGGGGTATGAAGGGCATCTTCGTTGTTCATGTCCCCTTCATAGGAGAGGCGGATGGAGTCGTCGTAGTCACTGTAGTTCTTGTAGGTATCCTTTCTCTTTTCCATGAGGTAGGTCATATTGCCGTCAAAGTGGAGGGCATTTTCTTCGCCGTTTCCAAAGAGCCGGTTTTCCGCCTGGTCTCTATTCAGGTCGTCGAAGGCGCCTACTGCTTTGGTGGGCTTTTTCATGTGGGTCACAAAGGCTTCGATGGAGGAAATGGCAGCGGTGTTTGTCTTTTCATCGTAGGAAATCCAGGGGTCATCGCCATTCAGGGCGTCAATGTATTCTTTGGCGCTGTTATAGGTATGGGGTTCCTCTTTTTCCATCATCATGGGCCGGCCATTGGGACTCATGGGGAAATGGGGCATATCCTCTTTTCCCTGCCCTGGGAAGGCGCCGTCCACATGGAAATCATCCTGTCCCGTGGTGAGGGGGAAGGTGGTGTCACTCAGGAAATGGTTGAGGGATGTTTCAATGGTTTTCTTCATGTGGTCATAGTAGGTGCCGGCGGTGTAAATGCCGTTGGAAGAGGGAGACAGGGCGAGAAGATTTCCATTTTCATCCTTCAGGCCCAGCCGGTTCAGGGACTCCGCATAGGCTCTGGCCATATCCCTTGAAAGAGACCTGGTCCAGGTGCCGTAGGCCCTGGTGCCTTCACTGCTGTACTGTCCCATCATCCATTCGTAGGAAAGGTCTGCCTCTGTGAGGTTCGTAATGGGGCACCAGCACATGGCACCGTCAATAGCGTCGCTCAGGGTCTTCCCTTCATCATCCTTCATGAGGGCACCGATGGAAGCAAGGTAGGGCATGTAGAGTTCGCTGTCCCCGGTGGCTCCCATAAGGCTGCTCTGGGCTCCGCCGCCGCTGTGGCCGAAGGTGAAAATCCGGTCCTTGTCGCCGGGAAGAGAGCTGTCATTGTACCGAAGGTACCGGACTGCCGCCTTCAAATCGGTGACGCCCCAGGGCGCGCCGCCGTCAAAGGACGTGCCGTCGGGATTGGTGCCGTTGTCCCTGCCCCGGCAGCCGGCGTAGACGTACACAAATCCCTCCGACAGATAGGTATTAAGCCCCTCCGGTGCATAGGAGGAGGGTGCCTTCTGGGCTGCATAGCCGCCGGTATTGACCGGCATCACCACCGGCGCCGTTTCCGCCGTATAGCCGCCCACTTTTGCCTCTTTATCCACAGTGCAGGTGTAGGTGCCGTCTTCATTCCTGACGCCCTTCATGTAGGCCCCCGGCACATAGACCGCGAGGGACTCATACTCCGCTGCCACCGGCTTTTCGCAGTATGTGAGACCGATCTGGTAGTAAATGTCATTATCTGCATCGTAATTCCATTTGGTATTGTCTACGTGGAGAGATGCCGCCTTTTCCGTGACTGCCGTATTTGCCGCATTGTCTGCCGCTGCTGCCGGAGCGCTGCCGCAGAAAGCGGAAGATACGGTCACCATGAGAGCCGTCAAAAGGGCTGCCTTTTTTCTGTTCATAGGATTTCCTTCTTTCCTGAAAAGGGTAAAAAAGAACCGCAGACTCACCAGTGGTGTCTGCGGCATTCAATTCTCTATTTACCAAAATATTACTCAAGGTCATAAATATTGTAGCGGATTGTACAGGAAAAAGCAAGAGGAACGCGCCTGCCGGCGGGAATGATACCCCCATGCCCCTGTACATGAGGACAGGGACTTCTTCTCCATAAGAAAGAATGAATGAAGAGGAACCGGGAAATTTCACTCCCTAATGGGGAAGCCTGCCGTCATTTTAAAAATCCCCAAATACAGTAATAACAAAAAGAACTGTGGAAAATGATTGAACATTTTCTCACAGCTCTTTTGGAATCATGATTTCCTTACAGTGTCCTTCCCAAATCCACAGCCATCTGTTTGTCCTTTTCCGGAGGACGGCCGGCGATGGTGAGGTAGCCGCCGATCATGGCGCCGTTGAGCCCCGCGGCCAGGGCAAAGGCCTGGAGGTCCCGGAGAGCCGTTTCTCTGCCGGCGCAGACGCGCATAATGGCATGGGGCAGGATGAAACGGTAAAGGGCAAACATGCGGAGGACTTCCACCGGTTTCGGCGGTTTGTTTTTCCCGAAGGGGGTGCCGGGAATGGGGCTGAAAATATTGAGGGGCACGCTGGTAACGTGGTGGCTCCTAAGGGCAAAGGCCATGTCGATGCGGTCCTCGTCGGTCTCTCCAAGGCCCATGATGCCGCCGGAGCAGACTTCGAGGCCCGCCTTCTGGATGCGGCGGATGTGGTCTTCCTTTTCTTCGTAGGTGTGGGTGGTGCAGATATGGGGGAAATAGCGCTGTGCTGTTTCCAGATTGCAGTGAATGCGCTGGCAGCCAGCATCTTTCAGCTGTTTGAGCTGGTCGTCGGTTAAAAGGCCCAAAGAGCAGCAGACAGAAAGTTTCGTCTGTTCAGTAATGAGCTTCACTGCCTTCACAATGGAGGCAAACTGCACAGGGTCGCTCTGCCCCCGCCCGCTGGTGACGATGCCGAACCGTTCGGCGCCGTAGGCTTCCGCCTGTTTTGCCTCATGAAGAAGGTCCTCCGGACTCCGGAGGGGATACTCCTTCACGCCGGTGTGGTACCAGCCGGACTGGGCGCAGAATTTGCAGTTTTCCGTGCACCGGCCGCTTCTGGCATTCACATCGCTGCAGAAACGCATCTTGTCTCCGCAGAAGGTTTTCCTGATTTTATCGGCAGCGGCCATGAGGAAGAGGGGCTCTTTCTTTCCTGCTTCATAGAGCTTTCCCGCTTCCTCCCTGGTAATGTCGCTGCCGCCAAGGACTTTGTCCATACAGTCTTCTATATATTTTACGTTTTCATCCATATGCTCTGTTTCACTTCTTCCCATGTCTGCGCTCCTTGAGCGCAAAAGGTTCTAAAGTTTGACCGGCCCCTTCAGGGCCGGAGGGTTCGTAAGTTTGACAGCGGCTGTGCCGCTGAGGGTTGTAGTGGCGGCTGTCGCCGCAGTATATAGGCCGCTTGGCGGCCAGGGTTGTGGAAAAAGGTTCTTAAGTTTGACGGGACTTTGGCCCGAGGGTTCTTAGGTTTGACAGCCCCTGCGAGGCTGAGGGGTGTGAATTGCCCCACAGGGGAAACGACTCACTGGATTTTCAGTCGTCTGACGACTCCCTACAAATCCAGTTCGCTGTGCACCGCTGACGCGGCAATGATTATAAAGTCAGCGTTACGTTCTTACCCTTCTGCCGGGCAAGTCATTCTAAGCGAAAGTGAAGAATCCTGGTGCATGACACTAGTGTCTCATCTGTCAGTAAATACCAGTCAGCAGGAATTGGCCACTATCGTGGCCACCCCCTATCCGGCTTCGCCGGACTTCCTCCACGGGAAAGCGTCTCACTTGGTTCTCAGGTCGCTACTGCTCCCCTACATCCACTGCTGTCACTGACTCACTGGATTTTCGGGTCGCTCTACTCCCCTACAAATCCAGTTCGCTAGTGCGACCCAAGCTCGCTTGCCACCCTATTCAGGGGGCAGAATAAACCTCTCTATACTTCCCTGCGTTGTCATATGTGGCACACTGTTCAGCGCCCATAGTGCCCCCTGAACAGGGGGAAAGGTGGTGCCGCAGGCACCAAAGGGGGAACTGCCGGAAGGGTACAAGCGGCTTTGGCTGCGTTTCATTTTCCCGCTTACCATTCTGCTGAATTGGCCGCCAAAGGCGGCCACCCCCTATCCCGCTTCGCGGGACTTCCCCCTATTCAGGGGGCAGAATAAACCCCTATGCTTTCCTTTAGAATCATGTGCAAACTGCCCAGCGCCCATCGGCCCCCCGGACAGCCGACAGCGGACAGCCGACAGCAGTCCCCAGTCCCCACCAGTCCACCAGCTCACCAGCCCACTAGCTCACTAGCCCACTGTCTCAGTTCAAATTCGGCGCTGTCTGTGTTCTTCCCAGATCGTGGAGCATGGCAATATCGTCCTGAGGATCGCTTCCCTTACTGGTGAGGTAGTTGCCGATCATGACGCCGTTCATGCCGCCGGCAAGGGCCATGGACTGGAGGCTCCGGAGGTTGATCTGCCGTCCGCCGGCGGTGCGGATCTGGGCCTTGGGGAGGACGAAGCGGAACATAGCAAAAGAGCGGAGGATTTCAAGGGGAGAAAGGCGCTTGTTGTGCTCAAAGGGGGTACCGGGGATAGGATTCAGTACGTTCAGCGGTACCGCATCGATATGCATGTCCTTCAGGTGGAATGCCATTTCCACCCGCTGGTCCAGCGATTCACCGAGACCGATGATACCGCCGCAGCATACGCGGATGCCTGCCTTCTGGGCACGGGCCACGTTCTCCGCCTTTTCCTCCGCTGTATGGGTGGTGCAGACTTCCTTGAAGAAGGAAGGTGCCGACTCGATATTGCAATGCAGGCGGCTGATACCGGCTTCTTTCAGCTGGTAAGCCTGTTCCTGGGTGAGGAATCCGAGGGAGCAGCATACTTCGATGCCCACTTCCTTGCGGATACGACGGATTAAGTCGAGAATTTCCGCAAAGTCCTTCGGATTTCTCTGGTCACGGCCTGCAGTAACAATATCGAAACGGGCTGCTCCGGCTTTTTTCGCTCTTTTAGCCGCTTCAATGACCTCTTCTTCCGGAAGGAATTTATAGGTTTTTACACCTGTATTGTAACGGGCAGACTGTGCACAGAATTTGCAGTCCTCCTGGCAGGAGCCGCTCCTTGCATTGATGATGGCGCAGAGGTCCACGCTCCGGCCGGAGAATTTCTGGCGGATCTTGTCGGCGCAGGCCAGGAGAAGCATGGTATCTTCGTCCCTGGTGCGGATAAGGGCTCTGGCCTCTTCTTCGGTCAGTTCTCCGCCGTTCAAAACTTTTTCAGTCCACTTCAAAATCTGTTCACAGCTGCTTTCCATTGCAAACCACTCCTTTTATAAAATCACCTGCTGTCAAATAGCAGGGTACTGCCTTGATAAAACCTTACGTGCAAACGTAATAGAAATATTCGTGTTTCACAATGGTGCGGAATATTTCTATCTGTATGAAATTGTATATGAAATCAAAGCTGAGGCTGGGTCATGGAACGTCCCAGGTCTTCGGTCATGCGGATATCTTCCTTCGGATCCCGGCCGCCGGTGGTGAGGTAGCCACCCACCATGATGCCGTTCAGGCCGCCGGTCAAAGCGTAGGCCTGGAGGCTGCGGAGGTTCACTTCCCGGCCGCCGGCGGTGCGGATAAGCGCCTTCGGCAGGACGAAACGGAACATGGCGAAAGTGCGGAGCACTTCCAGCGGCGGCAGGCGGCGGTTCGTATAGAAGGGCGTGCCTTTCACCGGATTCAGGATGTTCATGGGTACGGAATCAATGTGCATGGACTTCAGTTTGAAGGCCATTTCCACCCGCTGGTCCAGGGATTCGCCCAGGCCGATGATGCCGCCGGAGCATACCCGGATGCCCGCCTCCTGGGCGGTGCGGATGATGACCTCCTTATCCTCCATGCTGTGGGTGGAGCACACTTCCGGGAAATAGGAAGGCGCTGTTTCGATATTGCAGTGGATTCTGGTAATGCCCGCTTCCTTCAGGCGGATGGCCTGCTCTTTGGTAATGAGACCCAGGGAGCAGCATACTTCGATGCCTACCTGCTCGCGAATCTTCTTCACGATATCGATGATTTCCTCAAACTCATTGGGATTGTCCTGATTCCGTCCGCTGGTAACCAGGGAGAAACGGACAGCGCCCGCTTCCTTGGCCTTCTTCGCAGCCGCCAGGATTTCATCCTCCGGAAGGAGGCGGTACACCTTGGCGCCGGTATGGTACCAGCCCGACTGGGCGCAGAACTTGCAGTTTTCCTGACAGTGCCCGCTTCTGGCATTGATGATGGCACAGAAGTCCACCGCATTGCCGTTGAACTTCTGGCGGATCTTGTCCGCCATGGCCAGAAGGAGCATGGTATCCTCATCTTTGGTACGGATTAATTTCTTTGCTTCTTCCTCTGTGATCTCACCGCCATTCATGACTTTTTCAGCCAATCTGATAATTTCTTCACAAGCACTGTCCATAATGAAATACTTCCTTTCAAAAAATGGAGCACCTGCGTTTCAAATTGTTACCTTGTGATTAAGTATATGATAAACAATGCAATCTGTCAATCCTGTTCTTTTACGCAGTTTACAATCGGTTCACATACGAATCCGATTCCCTCCCATACTTTTTATTATTTCTTTAACCCTTTCCTCTGCCGCCTATTCTATAATGGGTAGAAGAAAGGAGGAGAGGAAATGGAAAAGAGGACTGACAAAGTGAGCTGGTACTTTCTGAAGGAAAAGAAAATCCTCTCTGCTGCCGCCGTAAGCGGCCTTCTCTACAATCTGGGACTGGTGCTCACCCCCTGGTTCGAAGGACAGCTGTCCCAGTGCATCGCCGACATTCTGGAAGGGATCCGCCTGCCCATGGACCTGGTGCTCCTTGCCCTTGCCTACCTGGCCACCGTCCTCTTCGTGCAGGCCATGCGATACGTGAAACGGCTCTCCGTACGCCGCTTTGCCAACAACACCACCCTTTCCATGAAGGAAACCATTTACACAAAGCTTCTGGACGAAAGCCGGCAGCACCTTCAGGAAGAAGGCGCCGGCGGCCTCATGACAAGAGTCATTTCCGACGTGGACGCCTGCGCCGAGGGCATGCGGAAATTCACCACCGAAATCTTCGACACCGGCATTGCCATGGCCGCCTACAGCGCCCTGCTCTTCTACTACGACTGGCGCCTCACCATCCTGGTGCTCCTCTTCCCTCCTGCCGCCTACTACCTGGCAGACAGGCTGAAAAAGCCGGTCACCACCGCCAGCCGGAAATCCAGAGAATCCGCCGGCCGCCTGGCCTCCGGCACCATGGACCGCCTGCAGAACGCCATGACCTACCGCCTCTTCGGCGAGGAAAAGGCACAGAACCGGCGCTACAGCCGTCTCCTTGAAGACTATCAGAAAAAGCGGATTTCCTCCGGCCTATGGGAAAACACCATGGAACCCATTTACCAGGTCATTGCCATGACCGGCTCCCTCCTCATCCTGTGGCTGGGCGGGAAAAACGTACTGGGTGAAGGCTGGGAAACATGGAATATTGCCGCCTTCGCCGCCTACCTTGCCTGCTTCACCCGGCTGGCAGTGAAAGCCTCCCACGCCGCCCACCTCTTCAACGCCCTGCAGAAAGCAGAAGTATCCTGGCAGCGCATCCACCCCTACCTTTCGCCGGAGAAAAAGAAAGAAATCCCAATCGCCACCCCGGCGCTGCTGTCCGTCCATCAGGTATCCTTCACCTACCCCGGTGCCGCACGCCCCACCATCCAAAATCTTTCCTTCCATGCCCGTCCCGGTGAAATCATAGGCATTACGGGAGAAACAGCCTCCGGCAAATCCACCCTGGGCCGCCTCTTCCTCATGGAATCGGCCCATAAAGGCTCCATCACCTGGGGCGGAAAGGAACTGGGAAAAGACATATCCCCCTCCTCCCTCATCGGATACATGGGCCATGAGCCCGAACTCTTCAGCGCCACCGTGGAAGACAATATCCGTCTGGGTCAGGAAGGAAATCTCGAAAAAGCCGTGGAAGCGGCAGACCTGAAGCAGGACCTGTCCACCTTCCCCCAGGGCATCCAAACCCCTGTAGGCGAAGGAGGCATCCGCCTCTCCGGAGGCCAGAAATCCCGCATCCTCCTCGCCCGCCTCCTTTACCATAGGCGGCCCCTCCTCATTCTAGACGATCCCTTCGCCTCCCTGGACTATGCCACCGAAGACCACATCTTCCGCGCCCTCCGGTCCATGAAAGGCACCACCCTCCTCATCTCCCACCGCCTCCGCCACTTCCCCGCCACCGACCAGGTCCTCTGGATAGGGCAGGACGGAAAAGTCACCACCTCCACCCATGAAGGACTGATGAAAGAAAATGCAGAATACCGAAAACTGTGGGAAATGCAATGTAGGGGCGGCTCATGACACGCCTGCGGCGTGAGGGTTGACGGGGCCTTTGGCCCCGAAGGTTCTTAAGGTTCTGAAGTTTGATGGGCCCTCTGGGCCCAAGGGTTGTGGATTGCCCTTCGGGCAATGAAGTTTTATATGCGGCCTGCGGTGGCCACCCCCTATCCCACTTCGCGGGATTTGCCAAAAGGGAAGCGTGTCACTGGATTCTCAGTCGCCTGCGGCTCCCTACGAATCCAGT
>NZ_CALGPS010000153.1 GCF_937959425.1 uncultured Dialister sp. | reverse complement strand
GAAAAGCCCGCGGTTCTACCGGATATCACTCCATATGTTTCCCAGTTGGCCATAAGAAATGATTCTATGGAGTGATGGAAAGAAGAAAATGGTACCGCTTTTCCCCCTCACCATTTCCGGAAAATGGTAAAAGCTCGGTGAAAACTGATAAACAGCAGAGAAATCCAGGACTTAACATCTATCGCGGCAGAAATGACGGGAGACTCATGCCTGGCACGCGCCGTCGCACCCCGTGCAGCAGCGGCCGTAGACCATGCAGACACCGAACTCATTGGGCATAGGGGATGGGAAGGCACCGGGTTTCTTTGTGGTGAAAAAAGGCGGTGAGAAAATTATCAATATTTCTTCACCGCCCTTATTAGTGCTGTGAAAAGGCAACACTAATAAAACTGACGCTGTCATTAAGCCGATGCTTTCTCGAAATTCCCCGACAGGCTTTTCTATTTATTGCATGGCTGGAACGGGAAGCCTGTTTTTTAAATTATCTTATCAACATAGTATTCCCATAGTTGGAAGCGGATTCCTTTTATCCGCTTCCATTTTTGATGTTTTATGAAATAAAAACTCTGTAAAAAACTTTATAATACATCGAAAGTTAGATTTATGAAATAATACGATTTGCTATTCATCATTGGCATTACAAGAATGTTTCAATATGAACTCGATGGCTCCTATATGGGGTAAAACAATAAAAGTGACGGAAAATCATAATATATTTCTATGGAATCGTCGGAAGAATATGAGGTGATTATATAAGTAATTCGCTGAAATAACGATATTCAGCCCTATTTATGTCTTCCCCTGCCTCTGATTTGCATTTCCATATGCAGTTTGACCTTCTTCTAACATTACGCCCTATTCTAAGAAATATAAATTTGGCTTTAGGTTCTATATGTTTCTTGGAATTTTCGAATTACCTTGATATCCGGTCATTGGTAATAGAGGTTATTGGAGGGAGAGTTGAAATGAATCGAGTTTACAAAGTTATTTACAGCAAAGCAAGTCAGTGCGCCATGGTCGTATCTGAACTCGCTAAAAGCAGCCGGAAGGGAGCGGGCCACACAGGTACCCCAGCACTGGCCCGCATCGTTGCCGCAGTCCTCGCCGCTGGTGCCTTGACTTGGGGAATCGTGCCGGGAGTCAGCTGGGCAGCGGCGGATACCACGCCAGGAAGTGGTAATGGCGTTGCGATTGGAACTGGCAGCAATGCCCCAAAAGCAGAAAATGTTGCTATTGGTAAAGGGGCAACTATTAAATATTCGAATGGCGCAAGCAAGTCAACCGGTGATGTAGCAGTTGGCAGCGGAGCTGTCATTGATAACTACGCCAGCCAAGGCGGCAGTATTGCCATTGGTAAGAATGCTGCTGTTAGTAATATGACAGGAATACAGGAGTCTTTGTTTGCGTTAGGTCAGACCAAATATCATAGCGGTAATTGGTTGGGAACCCTACAACTCCCTGATAACCCGGAAAATGTGGCAGGAAGCATAGCCATTGGCGATAATACATATGCACGGACAGGCAGCATTATGATTGGTTCTCATAATTACAGAGGACAGATTGGAGACCAGACTGTTGATACCAGTAAAACCAATACATATGGAATTAATATTAATGCTACCACATTAGGAACGAATAGTTTCAATCAGGGGGCTTTCTCTTCTGTAACGGGTGCGTACTCTATTATCTCAGGAAAATATAATGGAAGTGGATTATCGTTTTACGGGGCTCAAAATTTTGGCGCTACTATTACGGGCTCACTGAACAGCATTGAATCGGCTGTATCATATAATGAGTATTCCGGTATTGCCAACAGTATTGTGGGGACTGCCAACAGGACTTCTAATTCCAATGGCTCATTGATTTTTGGCGCAGGTAATGAAATTAAGAATTCCATTGCTGATATTTCTGCCCCTTCAAGCGGTGGAGATTCAGCGAAGGCTTTGCAGGACAGCTTGATGGAAGCTGTACAGAATAGTAAGAGCGGTGGTGCTACCCTTGTTATCGGTGGAGGGAATAAGGCAAACTATACGCAGAAGGCCCAAATTCTTGGCGTTAATAATACGATAACCGGGACAGAAAGTAATATTGCCATGTACAACATGGTTGATGGTTATCAAAATACTGTTACTGAGGCCAGTCATGTGAAAATACTGGGCCAGAACGTCACCATCAACAAAGGTGCTGATTCCAATACTGTTATTGGTGATTATCGCACTGTAGCAGAAAATCAGACTAATAATGTTATTATCGGAAATGGTGACGAAAATAATCCAATCACAACAGAAAAGAAAGAGACAGTCATTCTTGGCTATAAAGCCAATGCTAAAGTTGATGGCAGTGTGGCTATCGGTTCCGGTTCTATAGCCGATATCGGAGCCGGAGTCTTTGGCTGGGACCCTGGGACGAACAAAGCAAGTACCACTGATTCCCCAATTTGGAAATCGTCCTGGGCGGCTGTGTCTGTAGGTGATGGCACTCATACACGGCAGATTACCAATTTGGCTGCAGGATTCAATGATACCGATGCAGTTAACGTGGCCCAGCTGAAAGCGGCCATGGAGAATGCGGCACCGAAAATTGATTTCGTTGCCGGAGACGGTATCCAGATTGAAAAGGATTCCACCGGCACCAAGTACACCATCAAGGCTAATATTACAGGCGGCACGACGACTACAGACATTACCAAAGTGGCACCAAAAGAAGGGAGCGGCTCCGGCACCGGTTCTTCCGGCAGTGGAAAAGCACTGGAAATCACGACAGAAACGAAACCTATTTCTTTTGCTGCCGATGAGGGAACTGCTGCAGAAGTCAAGCCTTCTCAGCAGCTGGGAATCCTTGGTGATAAGGCCAATATTTCTACAAAGGTGGATGGTTCCAATATTACTGTAAGCCTCAAGAAGGATATTACCGTAGACAGCGTGAAAGCGGGAAATACTACGGTAAACAAGGAAGGCATTACCATTACCGGTGGTCCGTCCATGACTGTGAGCGGTATCGATGCAGGCGGAAAGAAAATTACTAACGTAGCAGATGGTACTGAATCTTCTGATGCGGTGAACTATGGGCAGCTGCAGAATGTAGAAAATCAGGTGACTTCCAATACCCAGAACATCAACTACCTGAACGGCAGGGTAGGGGAACTGGGCGACCGCATCAACAAGGTAGGCGCCGGCGCTGCTGCCCTGGCTGCTCTTCACCCGCTGGATTTCGATCCGGAGGATAAATGGGACTTCGCCGCCGGCGTAGGCAATTACCGCAATGCCACCGCTGCTGCTGTGGGCCTCTTCTATCGCCCCAACGAAAGGACCATGTTCAACTTGGGCTGGACCATGGGGGACAACCGCAACATGGTAAACGGCGGATTCTCTGTGAAATTTGGAAAGAGCAATAAGTATGTGAAGTATTCCAAAGCGGAAATGGCATCGGTTATTGACGACCAGAGCAGGGAAATCGCAGAGCTGAAAGCCAAAGATGCGCAAAATGCCAAAGATAATGCGGAAATGAGAGCAGAAATCGAAGCACTCAAGAAACAGGTGGAGGCCCTGGCCGCAAAGAAATAAACAGACATCCCAAAAGACTGCGAAAATAATAAATGGGCGTGCTTCCCTGGGTGGAAAAGGAAGCTCAGTATGGTAAATCATGTTTTGGCGCAAAGGAAGTGATGGCCCATGAATGGGGCAGATGTAGTATGGCCTAAACGGCTGAAATTCCTTCGCCAGTCGAATAATCTTTCGCAGACAGACGTGGCAAAGGTTCTTCACTGTAGCCAGGCTGCTTATGGCATGTATGAGCTTGGCAAGAGGAAAATTTCAGCGGATAAGCTGCTGGTTCTGGCGCAGTACTACCATGTATCCGTTGATTATCTGGTAGGGCTTAGAGACGAAGTATAGTTTCATAAAGGGCAGTGTAGAAAATATATCTGCACTGCCCTTTTGATATGATTATCATGCTTTTCATTTTTAGCTTTTGTGAAATAAAATGTACTTCTGCACTGGAACATGAGAGAAAAAGAATTTGTGGACTATGCAGGGTTTTATCAATCTTATGTGGGATAGGCCTGTCCTATTTCAAATTGTTTATTGACTATCATGCAAAGTGATGGTTTATGATAAGAGAAGAAAAGAAGAATGGGAGGTTGGTAAATTGTTTCATCAAAGTCAGAATTTGAATCCCATAGGACCGATGCACATTGACAATGACAATGGACAAATTGAACTAATGTATGCGGGGGGACTGTTAGAAAAATTAAGATTCATCCGAAGCAGACTATTTCAATATGGGCCATATTTCCATGGGAAAGTATGGATGAAGCATGTTCTATGTGCAAAGATCCGGTACAGAAAGATAGGGGGATGGAGCTTTCCTTAAAGGGTATATCCTGAGCTGTAGAATGAGCTCATAAGGCCTATATTGAAATAGTTGCGGCAGCATTGCTGCTTGGAGGAAATCTTGAAAAACAACAGACTTTTAATCGGACAGATGGCTAAGCTGAACCATACCACCCTTGCCACACTGCGTCATTACGATAAACAGGGAATCCTTTCTCCTGTGTATGTGAATCCGGAAACGGGATACCGGTACTATGATGTCCAGCAGTGCCTTACCTTCCATATCATCCATCATCATAAAGCTCTTAACATGAGTCTGAAGGAAATCAAAGAGGTGTTGGAACGGAATGATTATGATTTTCTGGAAACGTTATATAAGAAAAAGCTGGATGAGGTGAACCATTCTCTGGCTGAATTTGAGTTCCGCAGGGAAGAGCTGGAGCGGATAATGAAATGGAGCGATCACTTCTGCCACCGTCCGCCGGAAGGATCCATACAGGTGGGTTATATAACCTCCAACCAGGTGTATATGGAAAAGGCCCGGCGGAATTATTTACTTGAAGATATGGGCAGTGTCATCTACGATTTGTCTGATATGGAAGGAAGGCTGCTGAAGAAGGGGTTTGAAAACGGTTATCCCTACAATGCCTTCGTGACGCTCCGGCTGGATGACGTGCTGCGCCATGACTATCGGACGGACAAACTGGGAATGGTGATTTACGGGAAGAATCTGGGAAAAGCGGGCGTGGAAACACTGAAGAGCCAAACCAGCGCCTTTGTCTACTTCGAAGATTTTAGTAAGCTGAGAGCTTATGTGGACAAGCTGCTCTCCTACTGCCAGGAACATAACTATACACCGGCCGGTGACATGGTATGCCAGATTACGGGACTTTTGAATATCAACGATTTCAAAAAGGCCACAGAAGTCCTTAGGCTCCAGCTTCCTATCAAGGCGGGCAAAGACAGCAAGAATTTCTGATTCGTCTGCAAAACGCACGGCCAGGGCCGTGCGTTTTTTGCATGTGGGACACGCCCTTTCGGGCGTGAGGGTGCAAAGGGCTGCGGTGGGCGGCTGCGCCGCCAGTATAAATAAAACAAGTTTAGTGGGCTAGTGTACTAGATAATATGAAGTGACCTCACATTTGTAGCATCGTGGATTTACCT
>NZ_CALGPS010000152.1 GCF_937959425.1 uncultured Dialister sp. | reverse complement strand
GTGGTCCCCCACCCCCGAGTGCGGGGGTGGGCAAGTTTATGGAGGAAAAAGGAACAGCGTCACTACATCCCTTGCCCACCCTGTTTAAAGGGGCAAGGGCGCACCGGGTTGGAAGGGGTCAGCCACGAAGCGGCTTATAAAATTTATTGCCGCCAAGGGCGGCAATCCACAACCCTCGGGCCCACAGGGCCCGTCAAACCTGAGAACCCTCCGGCCCACAGGCCGGTCCATCTTAAGAACCTTCCTTTCTGACTCCTCTGAACCCGTGGCGCAGCCACCCCACATATTGGGCCCGTAACCTCTGATTCCCCCGATTTGCATACTATGTTTCCCACCGTAAAAATCGGCATTTTTGCACGGTTTAGATAAGCTGAAAAACGAATCATTTGCATTATGAAACAAGAGGGTTTTACTCTTTTTTTTACAAATTCGCCGGAAAATGGTAAAATACAGAAGTCTATGGAGGTGATATGAATGCGTGCTTTATATACATGGGGATGCGCCGCAGCCATCTGGCTGGTGGCGTCTCTTACCGCGTCTGCCCAGACCCTGACAGTCGGCATGTCGGGAAGTGAAGTCACTTCCCTGCAAAACGACCTGGTGGCGGCAGGCTATCTTGCACGTACAGTGGATGGAGATTATGGCTCCACCACAAAAGAAGCAGTGGCTTTATTCCAGAAAGCCAAAGGACTGCCGGTAACCGGCAGTGCCGATGATTCTACAAGAGCGGCCATCACAGCGGCTGCAGGGGCGGGTTATCGTCCCGGCGGCGGTGTGGTCTATGCCGAAGGCAACAGGGGCAGCATGATCAGCGACATGCAGGTAAGACTCCAGGCGGCAGGCTATCTGAAAGGCGGCGTGGACGGCGTTTACGGCCAGGATACCACCAATGCGGTGAGGGCCTTCCAGAAAGCAAAGGGCATTCCCGTTTCCGGTGCCATTGATGAAATGACCTACAGTGCCCTGAGAAATGTGGATAGTTCCGCTCCTTCCTACGAAAGCAGCGGGGGAGAGGAAGAAAGCTCCGAAAGCCGGGGCTCTTCTCTCTACAGCATCGGCGACAGCGGCAGTGAAGTTTCCTCTATCCAGCGGAAATTGAAGAAAATGGGCTATCTGGACGGTTCGGTAGACGGCATTTATGGCGGCGACACCGCCTCTGCGGTGAAAGCCTTCCAGGACGACGAAGACCTTTCTGCCACCGGCATGGTGGACGGAGACACCCTGGCCCGGATTACATCCGAATATGCAGCCCAGAGTGGCGAAACAGTTCTTTCTCCCGGCGACTCCGGCAAAAAGGTGATTCGTCTCCAGAACAAACTCCTCCTGCACGGCTATAACCCCGGCAGCGTAGACGGTGTTTACGGCGAAGGCACGGCAGAAGCAGTGCGCCAGCTGCAGGCAGAAGAGAACCTGGCCAGAACCGGCATTGCTGACGGCGACGTCTGGGACCGTCTCGACAGCGCGCCCCGTTTCACAGGCAACTACAAAAAAGTCTTCCACATGGAAGCCACTGCCTACACCCCTAACGACGGCGACGGCAGAGGCCGCACCGCCATGGGCGGCTACGCAGGCAAAGGCCACGCCGCTGTGGATCCCAACATCATCCCTCTGGGAAGCGAAGTCTACATCGAAGGCTACGGCTATGCCATCTGTGACGACATAGGCGGCGCCATCCACGGAAACATTATCGACGTGGGCGTGGACAACTACGACCAGGCCTATAAATGGGGCTTGAAACCAAAGGTAAACGTATATCTGATTCGATAAGAAAAAGACCGGGCAGCCGGTCTTTTTTCATGGTCTTATGGAAGAAGGGGGTTAGATGATAGAAATCGACTGTCGGCTGTCAGATATCGGCTGTCGGCGGGGCGGAGGCTCCACACAGTCATTTCGACCGTAACGCAGTGGAGTGGAGAAATCTCCCAGCTATACCGTGGCGTGCAGCCGCGGAGCGGCTGGAATCGAGGATCGGGAGCGGGATTGGGGCTTTTCTCCCCCCCCAAAAAAAAGATTTGCCCACCCCCGCATGCGGGGG
>NZ_CALGPS010000151.1 GCF_937959425.1 uncultured Dialister sp. | reverse complement strand
TAATATACCCATCTCTGTTCATAATAATAACAATAAAAGCAGCCTTTTCTTTTGCTATGTTAATTTGGGAGGTACTATGATGAGAAACTGTGTATTGATTATTGAACATGATCCCGCGGTGAGCCGCTTTATGCAGCTGAAACTGGAGGAAGCGGGATTTACAAGTATGATTGATAATACCGGAGAAACAGCGGTTGACCTGGTAGGCCAGAAGCAGGCGGATGTGGTGGTTCTTGACCCTGATGAACCCATGAAAGACGGCCATGAAATCCTTGGCAAAATCCGTGAAATCAGCCCTGTTCCGGTGATTTATCTGTCTGCTGATGCCGGCGTAGATGCCAAGGTGGCTGCGCTGAATGCAGGCGCTGACGATTATATGACGAAACCCTATGCCACCAAGGAATTGATTGCCCGCATCCGTGCGTCCCTTCGCCGCCATGATGAGCCTAAAATGGTGGTGGATCCGGCATTTACCATCGGAGATCTTTCCATTTATCCCGACCGTCATGAAGTGCGGGCAGGAGATGAAGTGATTGACCTCACAAAGAAGGAATTTGACCTTCTCCTTTTCCTTGCCAAAAATAAGAACCGTGTCATCAGAAGAGAAGAGATCCTGGAAAAGGTATGGGGCTACGGCTATGCCGGCAAAACCAATATTGTAGATGTATATATCCGCTATCTGAGAAGCAAGATTGATGAAAAAGTAGGGAAGAAATATATCCACACAGTCCGCGGCATCGGCTATGCGGCCAGAGACTGATTTATGATTAAACAAGTGATTGTAGTGGAAGGGAAATCGGATATCGCCCGGGTAGGCATGGCAGTGGACGCAGACATGATTGCTACCGGCGGCTTTGCTCTTACAAAGGAAACGGTGGAGAAAATCCGGTATGCCTATGAAAAGCGGGGCATTATCATCCTGACAGACCCAGACGGCCCCGGCGAACGGATCCGTCAGCGCCTTTCAAGTCTGTTTCCCAAAGCTCTTCATGCTTTCGTTCCTAAGTCGGAGGCTTCTACTGCTGACGACGTAGGCATTGAAGATGCGTCACCTGAAGCTATCCGAAAGGCTCTTTCAACACTCCGGATTTTATATCAGGAAGATTCCGGTCTTTTTTCTTCTGCCGACCTCTTTGCCGCAGGCCTCTCAGGTGAAGCGGATTCTTCCGAAAAACGTGCAAAAGTGGGGGCTGTCCTGGGCATAGGTTATGGAAATGCCAAGCAGTTTGTGAAAAGGCTGAATCATTATGGTATTACCCGTGAAGAATGGGATAAGGCACTGCAAATGTGCCGGGAGGATGCATAATGCTTGAAGCTAATCTTGCAGACCGCCAGGTAGTGCAGTATGTGATCCGACGTTTTGGCATTCATGCCAAGCACAAACTGGGACAGAATTTTCTTATCCGTCCCGACGTGATAGCTGCTATTGCGGATGCAGCTGAACTGGGGAAGAACGTGCCGGTCATGGAAATCGGTGCCGGTATCGGTACCCTCACCCAGGCTCTGGCAGAAACAGGGGCTGATGTCACAGCCTTTGAATTGGACAAAAGTCTGGAGCGGGTACTTTCTCATACTCTGGAGCACTATACCAATATCCGTATCATTTATGAGGATGTGCTCAAAGCAGACCTGAAAACGATTCTGGGGAATAAGGAATGGCGCTGTGCGGCGAACCTGCCATACTATATCACTACGCCAATCCTCCTGTCCCTCATTCAGTCTGCCCTGCCTATTTCTCTCTTTGTGTTCATGATGCAGAAGGAAGTGGCCGACCGCATCCTGGCTGAGCCCGGTTCCAAGGACTACGGAGCCCTGACTTTGGCAGTGAATTTTGACTGCACTGCGGAAAGGGTGCTGGACATCCCGCCATCCGCCTTCATTCCAAGACCTCAGGTCACATCCACCGTACTTAAAATCCGTCGGAGAGAAAAACCGGCGGTGGATGTAAAAGACAGGAAGCTCTTCTTCTCTCTGGTGAAAATGGGATTCGGCCAGCGCCGCAAAGTTTTCACCAATGCCATGAAGTCCGGCGGCATTCCGGCTGACTGGATTCCCGTTATTTTGGAAAAAGCAGGCATAGACGGAAAAAGAAGAGGCGAAACCTTCTCCATGGAAGAATATGGAAAACTGGCAGACGCCTGGTATGACCAGATACATCAATAAGAAAAGGGGCTGTGAAAAAATGACTTACATTTTTTCACAGCCTTTTTTTGATGAGAGGACACGCCCTGTGGGTGTGGGGGTTAAGAGGGTGCAAAAGGGTGGTAGTGGGCGCCCTTTTGGAAATATTGGGGAGCCATTATGATAAAACCCATTTAGTGAGCTGGTGTGATAGTGCACTAGTGAGCTAGTAAAACCAGGGAGCCGCCCTGGTGGGCGATGGAAAAGCGGCCCCATTTGGTGGCTGGCGCCACCACCTTTACCCAAAGGGAAGCATGTCACTGGATTCTCAGTCGTCTGCGACTCCCTACGAATCCAGTTCCTTTGCCACCCCTGTTCAGGGGGGCACTATGGACGCTCAGCATTGTGCCACATGAGTCTACAGGGAAGTGTATAGTGGCATATTCTCCCTCCTGAATAGAGGGGCAAGCGAACGTGATTTGTAGGGGAGCGGTAGCGACCCGAAAATCACGTGAGACGCTTTCCCGTGGAGGGAGTCCCGCGAAGCGGGATAGGGGGGTGGCCACCGGAGGTGGCCAATTCAGCAGAATGTTCAGCGCGATTTATGCAGCAGGAGGGCATTCCCGTAACGCTGACTTCACAATCATAGCCGCGCAGCGGTGCACAGCGAACTGGATTTGTAGGGAAGCGACAGCGACCCGAAAATCCAGTGAGTCGTTTCCCCTGTGGGGCTATCCACCACCCTCTGAACCCTTTGAACCCAGGCTACTCCGTGGCCCCAAAGGGCCCGCCCCCTTTGGTGCTGACGCACCACCTTTACCCAAAGGGAAGCGTGTCACTGGATTCTCAGTCGCCCAAGGGCTCCCTACGAATCCAGTTCCCTTGCCACCCCGCAAGCGGGGGAACAATAAATGGGGGAGGGAACCCTCTGAACCCGGGCCACTCCGTGGCCTAAAACCAAATATACCTTTACAAAAAATAATGCCGGCGCTATAATAAGGACAACGCAGGGAAAGAGAATACCTTTTCCCTTATGCCTTTAGAGAAGAGACGGCTGGTGAAAGTCTTGGCAGAAGGAAAAGTTTCCACTCAGGAGCGGCCGGTGAGGAACCGGACGGCTGGTGACCGATACGAACTATGAGCTGGCTTTTGCAAATTGGGTGGCACCGCGATGACTTCGTCCCATGGAGGGGTGAAGTTTTTTTATTTCCTCGTTTATATGCCCGGATGGGCAAATTTGATACAGGGAGAGATAGTTATGTTGGACATGAAATTTATTCGTGAACATGCGGATGAAGTGAAGCAGAACCTTGTGAACCGTCACAATCCGTTTGATCTGGACAAGGTACTGGCACTGGATGAGACGAGAAGGGAACTTCTGCAGGAAACAGAAGCGCTGAAGAGCGAGAAAAATGCAGAATCCAAGAAAATCGCCCAGGCGAAAAAGAATGGGGAAGATGCAGCCGATGCTATCGCTTCCATGAGAGAAGTAGGCAAGAAAATCGCCGCTATTGATAAGGAACTGGGCGAAGTGGAAGACACGCTGAATGAACTCCTTCTCCATATTCCGAACATGGCTGACAAGTCTGTTCCTATCGGCAAGGACGACAGTGAAAACCCGGAAGTCCGCCGCTGGGGTGAAATTCCAAAATTTGATTTTCCCATCAAAGCCCATTATGAACTGGGCGATGACCTGGGCATTCTGGATGCGGAAAGAGCAGGCAAGGTGTCCGGTGCCCGCTTCTATTTCTACCTTTCCGGCGCTGCCCGTCTGGAAAGAGCTGTGTATAATTTCATGCTTGACCTTCACACAAAGGAAAATGATTACACCGAAGTGATTCCGCCTTATATCATCAACGGGAAATCCATGCAGGGCACCGGCCAGCTGCCGAAATTTGCCGAAGATATGTACAAGGTAGAAGGGGAGAACATGTATATGACTCCTACGGCAGAAGTTCCGCTGACCAACTATTTCGCCGGTGAAATTCTGGATGGTGATATGCTGCCGGTTCATCTTACTGCCCTCACCCCCTGCTTCCGTAAAGAAGCAGGTTCTGCAGGCAAAGATACCCGCGGCCTCATCCGTCAGCATCAGTTCCATAAGGTGGAAATGGTGAAATACTGCAAACCGGAAGACAGCTGGGACGAACTGGAATCCCTTACCGCTGAAGCGGAAAAGGTACTGCAGCGTCTGAAACTCCCATATCACGTAGTATGTCTCTGCACCGGTGATATCGGCTTCTCCTCTGCCAAGACCTATGACCTTGAAGTCTGGATGCCGGCACAGAACAAGTACCGTGAAATTTCCTCCTGCTCCAACTGCCTTGATTTCCAGGCCCGCCGTGCCAATATCCGTTTCCGCCGCACTCCCGGTGCTAAACCGGAATTCGTTTATACCCTGAACGGCTCCGGCCTTGCTGTAGGCAGAACCGTGGCAGCCATTATGGAAAACTACCAGCAGGCTGACGGCACCATCAAGGTTCCGGAAGCACTGGTCCCCTACATGGGCGGTATCACGGTTATTGGAAAGAGAAACGGTTTCCCCAGCTCCAAACCCGCTGCTAAAGAAGATAAATAAGGAAATAAGAAAGTAAAAAGCCCCGCTTCATGGCGGGGACTTTTTCTCGGGAAAATGGAGCAAATAGGTGAGAAATGCACATAACCTAAGTCTCTTTCCACTGGAAGGAGCTGGGGGCAGGGCTTTCTCAAGCAAAGGCGCCGCCGACTGGTATGGTATAGTGGGCTGGTGAGCTGGTGTACTAGTGAGCTAGTAAAACCAGGGAGCCGCCCTGGCGGGCAGGGGAAAAGAGGCCCCCTTTGGTGGCTGCGCCACCACTTTTCCCCCCAGCTTCGCTGGTGGGACTATGGGTGCTGTGCTATGTGCCACATGAGTCTACAGGAAAGCGTAGAGCGGTTTATTCTGCCCCCTGAATAGGGATGGCAAGGGAACTGGATTCGTAGGGGAGCGGTAGCGACCTGAGAATCCAGTGACACGCTTCCCTTTGGGTAAGTCCCGCGAAACGGGATAGGGGGTGGCCATCGGAGGTGGCCAATTCCGTGACATGTTTAGCATGATTTATGCAGCAGAAAGGGAAATCCCGTAACGCAGGCTCCTTCCACTGGAAGGAGCTGCCCGATAGGGCTGAGGATAGGCCTTTGCAGAGCAAAGGCGCCGCCGAAAGGCGGCATTTTATAGAAGAGTCATTTAGGCCCCTGCGGGGCCTCGGCCTTTTTTCAAAAGGCCTGCTATCCTCCGTCGCCTGCGGCGACACCAACGGCCAGGCATTAAGGTGTTCGCTTTGTGTGCAGGCTATGCTC
>NZ_CALGPS010000150.1 GCF_937959425.1 uncultured Dialister sp. | reverse complement strand
CCTTCCCCCCCTCTGCCGACCCCTTCCGGCTCGCTGCGCTCGCCACCCACCCCTTGCCAGGGGTGGGCAAGAGGCGTAGTGGCGTGGTTTCCTTTTCCTCCATAAACTTGCCCACCCCCGCACTCGGGGGTGGGGGGACCACGTTAGTGGTGGAAGGGGGAGGCCGCCGTAGGCGGCCGGTGCCCGCAAGGCGGGCACAATTGCTAAATGCTGCCCTGCTAATACTGCCCTGCTAAAAGGCACTACTTTCATTTATCATTTACCATTTCTACATTTCGTGAATTTTTGGAGAATTTTTCTCTAAAAATTTCTCCCTCAGCGATTTACAAATCTCTTCTCTTATGCCACAATAAAGGCAGCAGTTTTGTTTTTGTCCGGATGGGCGATTTTTATGGATGAGCTGAATTTTATCCTGCTGGCCATCGGGTTTCTGATGACTATCTGGAGTTATCAGGCAGTGAAGGGAAAGGGGCCGGAGCGGCGGTATCCTTTGTGGTACCGGGGGCTTCGGGTGCTTTTTATGTGCCTGATTCTTCTTCCCTGTATTCTGGTGACTGTTTCAGGAGTGCCGGATGGCTTGCTTTCTTATTTCCTGTATGCCCAGATAGCAGCTTTCGGCGGGCTTCTTTTTCTGGACGGGACGAAGTCCCGGTTTGGCAGGAAAGTGGCTGGTGCGGACAGCGGAAGCGGCAGGGGTATGATTGTATTTCTTGGGGCAGCTGCTACGGTTCTTATGTGGGCGGCTGTTCTTTATATGATGAGGTAATGTATCATGGGCAATCAGACGGTGATTTTGGCCTGCCCTACGCTGGAGGGGGAGCTGAAGGCAGCTTTGAAGGAGGCTTCGTCGGAGAGTGTGGTGTATTTCATGCCGCCCGGTCTTCATCGGGATCCCAAGGCTCTTCATCATTATGTGCAGGATAAGATCGACCATTTCTACAATATAGACCGTATCGTGGTGTGCACTACGGGATGCGGCGGCGGAAATATCGGCATTACTGCGTCTTCGGCGCCTCTGGTGTATCCAAAGACCCGGGACTGTCTGGACATTCTTTTGTCCGATGATTCGCTGGATAATCTGAAGCGGGATATATATGGCGTATTCATGACGGAGAGCTGGATGAAGTTTACCCAAGAATCTTCCCTTGATATGGCAAAGCTGGAGAAGAAGATGGGCAGGGACGAGGCCCATGAGTATCTTAAAAAATTGTACGCTCCGGTGCATGATTTCTATATTATAGATACGGGCTGCTATGATACGGCGCCGGTGAAGGCGTATATTGAGCCGCTGGTGGAGCTTCTGGGAAGGAAGCTTCATGTCATCAAGGGGAATTACGGCATTTTGAGGAAAATAGCCAAAGGCATCTTTGATGAGGATTTCTTCGTGGTGCCAAAGGGCGGTAAGGTGCAGCCTGGCTCTTTTTTGTCGAATTTTTAAATAAGGAGGATGTCCATGGCAAATGACAGCTTTATGGACCTGGACTCCCTGGCAGTTTTAAGAACAAACAGTCCATCGTGGAAGCTTCTGGCTTCTGATGATGCAGCTTTCTGTTGTTCTTTTTTTTATCGTGAATTTATTGAAAACAACGTGCGCAATCTGAGCGAGGCCAGGCTGGTGCTGGATATGCGCTCTTTTCTTTCGGAGAAGCACAGTCTTGCCGGCGAGGCCATTCCCGATGATGATGACCTTGCCGATGAGGCAAAGCTGTATCTTCGCCGGTGGTCCGATGAGGATCACCGCTGGCTTCGGCGGTTTTACCAGAACCGGCAGACCTTCTATGATCTGACCACCGCAGGGCAGAAGGCGGTGGAGTGGCTGGCCAGTCTGAAGAGCCGGTCCTTTATCGGCACCGAGTCCCGCCTTCATACGTTTTTCCATTTGCTTCATGAAATCGAGCATCAGGCCAATCCGGACCGTGAGGAAAGGCTGAAGTATCTGGAAAAGCAGAGAAACGAGCTGAACAGGAAAATCCGGGATCTGAAGGCAGGCGGCCGGGTGGAAGTGCTGGACGATGTGCAGATCAAGGAACGGTTCATGGAGGCCATGGATATTGCCGGCGGCATTCTGTCCGATTTCCGGGAGGTAAAGGATAAGTTCCAGCAGATTTATACCCAGTTCCGGGATGAGGTGAACGAATGGGAGCATGGCAAGGGGGCTCTCCTGGAGCAGTTCATTGCGGACCGGGAAGTGATCGAGGAGTCGGAGCAGGGGAAGAGTTTTGCCGCCTTCTTCGACTATCTTATGGCCTTTTCCCAGCAGCGGGATTTCGATGAGACCATGAGGAAGATTTTAAAGCTTTCCGCCCTGTCGAAGGATATGGACCGCTACGATGCCCTCCATATCAAGCAGGCCTGGGTGGACGGCGCAGAAGATGTGCAGCAGACCATTGCCAAGCTGTCGGAGCAGATCAGTTGGTATGTGAATGAGAACAATCTGCAGGAAAAGAAGAATATTTATTTCCAGATCAAGGAAATCGAAAAGAAGGCCCTTTCCATAAAGGGCTCGGAGCCAAAGGCGAAGGATTTCATGGAAGTGAGCGAGCTTTCGCCTAGCGTTTCCCTGCCGCTGGAGCGGGTGCCCCGCATGCCGCCGGCGAAGATGGAGCTTGAGACCCACAGTCTGGAGCTGGGGACCCACCATGGCAGTCTGGATGCCATTTTCAACCAGGTGTATGTGGATAAGAAGGTACTGAAGAATCATATCGATGAAATGCTGGAGACCTGGGACACGGTGACGCTGAAGGATGTGCTGGACATGTATCCCCTGGAAAAGGGACTGTTTGAGCTTCTGGCCTACATGGAAATCGCCAAAAGCGAGCATCACCGGTTCCTGCCGGTGAAGGACCGCATTGTCTTCCAGGGCATTGACGGACGAAACCGGTATGTGGACATGGACCGTATCGTATTTGAAAAGAGGGACAGGAATGGATAAGGCAGACATACTATTTTCCACGACGCTTATCAACCTGCTGCAGGGGGTGGTGCGGAAGGAAGACAATGCGGAAATCTGGAACACCATCCGGAGCCAGCAGTTCCGCATCGACGAATATATGGAGAAAATCGGCCTGTCGCTGGTCATTGATGATGAAGGAGGCTTTGCCTTCCTGAAGCAGCGGGACGATGATGTGCTGCCCCATCTGGTGAAGAAGCAGCCTCTGACCTTCCGCATGAGCCTTTTTCTGGCCCTTCTCAGAAATGAAATCAATGAGTACGACAGCGGAAGCGGCGAAGGGGCCCTGGTGATTCGTGAAGAGGAAATGGTACGGCGCATGAAGCCCTATTTCCCCGATGTATCGGATGAAGTCAAGTTTACCAACTCCATCGACCGCTGTTTTTCCAAGGCTTTGGAAATGAAAATCCTGGTGCCGGTGAAGGACAATGAGTATGAATATGAAGTGCAGCCGGTGCTCCGCCGTTTCATTGATGCGGAGTGGCTGTCGGAGTTCAACAGGCAGCTGGATAAATATATGGAAGAAAACGGACTGACCGTGAAGAAGGAAGAGGAGGCGAAGGAAGATGAATCTGTTTGATGAAAGCTCCATGGCCCGGCCGGGGTACCGGCTCCGGCGGCTGGAGGTCTATAACTGGGGTACCTTCGACCAGGCGGTGTGGCCCTTTGAACTGGGCGGCGACACCTCCCTCCTCACCGGTGAAATCGGCTCAGGAAAATCCACCCTGGTAGATGCCATCCTCACCCTGCTCATTTCACAGCAGAAAATCAACTACAATAAAGCCGCCGATTCCGGCAGCAAGGAAAGAAGCCTCAACTCCTACGTCCGCGGCTACTATGCCAAGAGGAGCAATGCGGAGGGGGAGGAGGAGCCGGTGGCCCTCCGGGACAAGAATCAGTACTCCGTCATCCTCGGCGTCTTTTTCGATGAAATCAGCGAAAACTATGTGAGCCTCGCCCAGGTCTTCTATTTCACCCCGGGCAGTGAAAAGCCTACCCGCTTTTTCGTGGTGGGGGAAAGGGATATGTCCATCCGCCAGGACTTCGGAAACTTCGGCACCAACATTGGGGACCTGAAGAAAAAGCTGAAGCGCCTGCCCTATGTGCACATTTTCAATGATTACGGCGAATATGCGGTGAAGTTTAAATCCCTCTTCGGCATTACCCAGGACAATGCGCTGGACCTTTTCCAGCAGACCGTGTCCATGAAGAAGGTGAACGGCATTACGGACTTCGTGCGCCGGAACATGCTGGGGGAAATGGATATGAGCAGCATGGAGGAAAATATCCAGCACCTTCTGTCCCGTTTCCATGATTTAAAGAGCATTCACGATGCCATCGTCAGGGACCGGGAGAAGATGGAAATCCTGGAGCCTCTGGCAGCGGCGTCGGACAGCTATGATGAGTGTCTGACAAAGGAGTCGGAGCTTTCCCTTATGGCCGACGGTGTGGGACCCTACCTGGCCAGAGAGGAAATCAAAATCCTGTCGGAGGAGCTGGAAAAATGCGGCCGCCAGATGGGGGATCTGGACAGCCGGCTGGCAACGCTGCAGGATGAGTCCAGCCATCTGTCCGATGAAATCGACAACAAGAAGAAGGAAATGTGGGAAAACGGCGGCGCCCGTCTGGAAGGAGCCAGAAAGGACCTGGCAGGCTACGAGAAGGACCTGAAAATCGTTTCCCAGAAGGCGGAAGAATACAGGGTGCTGGCAGATGCCCTGGGCCTTGCGCTGCCCGTGTCTCTGGATGAATTCATCAAAAGGCGGCAGGAGCTGTCGGATCTGGCGGATAAGCTGGAAAAGGAGTATGACCGTCTGGATGCAGAGAAATCGGCGGCAGACAGTAAGGAAAGAGAAATCGTTGAAAAAATCGGCCAGGACCGCATGGAACTGGAATCTTTGAAGAAGCGGGATTCCAATATTCCTGAAAGGTTCGTAGCCATCCGAAAGCAGCTGGCTTCGGACCTGGTGGTGCCGGAAAGCGATATGCCCTTTGCCGGTGAAATCATGGAAGTGAAGCCGGAGGAGCAGAAATGGGAAGGTGCCCTGGAACGACTGCTGTCGGAATTCGGCGTGTCCATGCTGGTGCCGGAGTCCCTCTACGAAAAGGTCATCGGCTGGATGGAGCACCATTTTCTCCATCAGCGCATTGTGTACTACCGGGTGGAAGAATACACCCAGCCTGTGCGCATGACGGACCTTCCTGCCAAAGCGGCTGCCCGGAAGCTGAATATCAAGAAGGACTCTCCCTTTGCCTCCTGGCTGGCAGGGGAGCTGTATCACCGCTTTGACCATATCTGCGCAGAAAGCACTGCCGATTTCAAAAAGGCATCCTTCGCCCTCTCTCCGGAGGGGCAGATCAAGGCCCAGGGGAAATGGCACAAGAAGGATGACCGCTATCGTATCGACGACCGCCGTCATTATGTGCTGGGCTTTTCGAACAAGGAAAAGATTGTTCTCATTTCCAAAGAACTGGACCAGCTGGCCAAAGACAGGGAAGAAGCAAGAAAGCATATCCGGCAGGTGAAGGCAGAACGTGACCGGTACAATGAACAGAGAAATGCGGCAGCAAGGCTTCTCACCATCCACAATTTCAAGGATATCGACAGGAAATCCTTCGAAGACCGGGTGCGCCGGCAGAAGAAACTCATCCAGAGCCTCACCGGCCACGACAATATCCTTTCCCGGCTGGAAGCGGAAATCAAAAAGCTGAAAGCAGACTGGCAGGACAATCAGGACGATATGAGCAGCCTACGCAGCGAGAAGGGGAAACTGCAGGCTCTGATGGATATGCACGAGGAAAAGAAGCGGGCCGATGAAAATACTCTGGAAAGGGCATCCGACCAGATCCGTACAAAGGCCTTCGACTTTCTGGAAGCTCACCGGACGGACATTATCGGCAAGAAGGGCCTTTTCACCCTGAAATCCATGCAGGACAAGAACGCCGACTACAACCGGTGGATACGGAAGGCCCGGGAGGCCAACGATGAAAAGAAGGGAAAATCATCGGGAGAAATGGCCAAAGGCATGACCCACTACCTGCAGTACCTGACTCTTCACAACGAGTCGGACCCGAACCTTACCACCGACATGAACAGGGCCAACCGCAATGAATACAAGGAAATCTTCCGCCGTATCAAGGAAGACGACCTGCCCCGGCTGCTTCCGAAATTCCAGAAGCGTCTCCGGGAAAATACCATCCAGGATATGGCCATTTTCCAGTCCAAGCTTTTCACCGCCCGGGACCGGATCCGGGAGAAAATCGAGGAAATCAACCATTCTCTCTACGATATCGATTACAACAAGGGACACTATATCGAGATCGAATGTGTGGAAACGCTGAACATGGAAATCAAAAAATTCCGTCAGCAGCTGAAGAAATGCACCGACAGCAGCCTCTCCGGCAGTGACGACCTTTATAATGAGGAAAAATTCCTGGAAATCGAAAAAATTCTGGACCGTTTCAGCTCCAGCCGGCCGGGACAGGCGGAGGAAGACAGGAAATGGACCCGCCTGGTGACGGACGTGCGGAACTGGTTCACCTTTGCCGTTTCCGAAAGAATCAGAAAGCCCGATGGCTCCCGGGGAGAAGAATTCGAACATTACACCGATTCCTCCGGCAAATCCGGCGGCCAGAAGGAAAAACTGGCCTACACCATTCTGGCGGCCAGCTTCGTGTACAGCTTCGGCATTGCAGGAAGCGGCAGGCTGCCCACATTCCGGTTCACCGTCATCGACGAAGCCTTCCTGAAGAGCTCCGACGAATCGGCAAGGTTCGGCCTTTCCCTTTTCCGCCGCATGGGACTGCAGCTTCTGGTGGTGACGCCGCTTGCCAAGATTCCCACCATCGAACCTTTCATTTCCCATCTGGGCTACGTGAGCCAGAACGAAAACAGGCAGTCGGAGCTGAGAAATATGACCATCGGCGAATACAGAAAGGAATTCCTGGCCCATGAGAAGAAGACGGTATGACGAAGAGCTTCTGAAAAAACTGAAAAAACAGGAAGAGAAGGGCACCCTCTACGAGGCCCTGACCAAAGAGCGGGAAGAGCCCTATTTCCGCATGGTACTGAAACGGCCGGAGGAAACGGAAGAGGACTGGAGCCTCCTCCTTTCCTGGTCCGACTACTGGCGCCATCCGGTGAAAGACGGCAGTGGAAAGCCTCTGTGGCGCATTGATGAAAAGGGAAAGAACACGAAAACCTTCGGCCGCCAGACACTGCCGGTACGGGTCTTCGTGGACCGCCCGGAGGATGCCTTTGCCCTCCTTGGCATGAACGGGGAGAAAAGAGAATTCCTCTCCTCCTTGAAGGAAGTGGATGAGAAAAACGGCGCTTTGAAAGATTGGTTCATCCATTACTATCCCCGCATCCGCAGCGAAGAATTTTATCCCCTTTTCTTTAATATCGCCGATTTCTTCCAAAAACAGGAAGAGAAGGAGGGATACCTTCGGGAAATCTCCATTCCCGGCGTGGATACCAAATTTCTGGAAAGACATGCCTTCCTGGTGCGCACCCTGTGGAATGCCCTTTTTCCGGATAATCAGGTGGACAGCAATGAAGAAATGAAGGAAAAACTTTTCGTCAAAGACGTGCCTACCCCCTCCATCTGTGCCAGAAGTCTGGATGCGTCCATGCTCTTCTACGGCGTGCGGAAATTCTTCCTCTCCAACGACGATGTGGCCCGTTTCAACCCGCCTCATAAACGGATATTCATTACGGAAAACAAGGTCAACGGCTACACCTTCCCCGACTGCAGGGGCAGCCTCATCCTCTTCGGCATGGGCTACGGCGTGCTGGAACTGGCCAGACAGGCCAAATGGCTGGCAGATAAAGAAGTGTACTACTGGGGAGATCTGGATTCCGACGGCTTTAACATCCTATCCTCCCTCCGCCACATCCTACCCAATGTTCACTCCTTCCTCATGGATAGAGACACCCTTCTTGCCTACGTGGATAAGGAAATCAAAGATACCGGAAACACCGCCGTTATCCCTGACAGACTGACGGTGAGCGAGAAAATGGCCTGGAAAGAAGTGCACGACCATGGCTGGCGTCTGGAACAGGAACGGATTCCTTCGGAGGAAGTGGAATGGGCAGTGGAGCAGCTGGAGTAGAAGGGGCAGACGTCAGATGATGAGATGAGTCATAGGGGCAGGAAACGGTATGCGAAAAGTTTCCTACTCGACTTGATGCTTCTGCAATTCATTCCGACAGGGAGCTGTATGTGAAAAGTTTCCTACTCGACTTGACGCTTCTGCGATTCATACCAGTAGGAAACTATTTGTGAAAGGTTTCCTGTTCGTCATGAGACAGATGGGGGTCATAGGGGCAGAGACCCAATTTCTTTTCATAAAAATGAAAAAATTTTTTCAGAAGATTTTGGGAAATGTGACCTATACTATGATTTCCTCTCTTTTTCTTTCATTTTTACCATAAAATGACAAATCCATCCATTCCCTTGACAAAAAGGGGCAGGATGGGTATACTTATTAAGTAACTTACGTGCGGCCCGGTGGTGTAGTGGTCTAACATGCCGCCCTGTCACGGCGGAGATCGTCAGTTCAAATCTGATCCGGGTCGCCAGCGCGGAAGTAGCTCAGTGGTAGAGCACAACCTTGCCAAGGTTGGGGTCGCGGGTTCGAGTCCCGTTTTCCGCTCCATATGGCGGCATAGCCAAGCGGTAAGGCAGAGGTCTGCAAAACCTTTATCCCCAGTTCGATTCTGGGTGCCGCCTCCATATTAATTATGAACATCATAGTGTTTACCTGCCGGGGTGGCGGAACTGGCAGACGCAAGGGACTTAAAATCCCTCGAATCGTGAGATTCGTACCGGTTCGATTCCGGTCCTCGGCACCAATGATGATGTAGTCGGAACTTCAGGTTCCGGCTTTTTTGTTGGGAAAGAGAGATTTGAGGTTTGAGGGATTAGACGGTCAGACATCAGATTTCGGTATTCCTCAGGGCTTCGCCCAGCTTCTTCCTGGGGAAGGAGCCTGTGTTACGTGCTATGCTTTGAGGCCATTTGAATAGAGCGGCAGGGGGGATTTCTCGGCTCCGTTGCCGGTGTTGGTTCAGCAATGGGGGCTCCCATATCCAGAGCTGCGGTGAGCCATTCCTTTTTGGCGTCTTCCGCGTTTTCGACAACACTTTTTAAGGTATCGCCGGTGATTATGCATCCGGATCCGGCACGATTTCCAGTCGGTAAGGCAGATGCATGTAATAATCAATCGTTTTCATCGGATGATTCCTCCACTACTTTTTTGACCAGTTCAATGAATTTAAAATATGAAAGCTGTGAGTCTTTTTGCTTCCAGATAGACGCCATATGGTATAATAAGTTCATGCTGGGGGAGTCGAAAGACTGAGAGGATGGATCCGACCCTTTGAACTTGATGCGGTTTATACCGACGTAAGGAAGCAGAAAATCTGTTTGTTCAAAGCCCGCCATGGCGGGCTTTTTATTATGCATGAAATGGGAGGCACATATGACACAGCTGGAAGCGGCCAAGCAGGGTATCATTACGAAGGAAATGGAGACAGCGGCGCGGGAGGAAGGCGTTTCTGCGGAGTTTATCCGTCAGGGGATTGCGGAGGGCACCATCGTCATTCCTGCCAATAAGTATCATACATCCCTTCATCCCTATGCCATCGGCAAGGGGCTTCGCACGAAGATGAATGTGAATCTGGGGATTTCTGAGGATGTGTGCAATTATGAAACGGAGCAGGCGAAGGCGAAGATGGCCTGGGAGATGAAGGCGGAGGCCATTATGGATCTGTCCTGCTACGGGGAGACGGCGCCTTTCCGGCAGTGGCTGGTGAAGAACAGTCCTGCTGCCATCGGCACGGTGCCCATGTACGATGTGAAAGGCGTGCTTCATAAGGGCCTCAAGGATATGACTGCCGATGACCTTTTTTCCGTGGTGGAACAGCATGCGAAGGACGGCGTGGATTTCATGACCATTCATGCAGGACTGAACCGGGAGACGGCAAAGCATATTATGAGAAATAAGAGAATCACAAATCTCGTTTCCCGGGGCGGCTCCATTCTTTTTGCCTGGATGTACATGCATGGAAAGGAAAATCCTTTCTATGAGCAGTATGACCGGCTGCTGGAACTCCTGAAGAAATATGATGTCACCCTGTCTCTGGGGGATGGCTGCCGCAGCGGAAGCGGCCACGACTCCACCGACGCCATCCAGATTTCCGAGCTCATCAATCTGGGCGAACTGGTGGTTCGCGCCCGGAAGGCGGGGGTGCAGGTGATGGTGGAAGGACCGGGCCATATGCCGGTGTCTGATATCCGCATGAATGTGGAAATTGCCAAGAAACTCACCCATGGGGCACCGCTCTACGTGCTGGGGCCCATTGTCACCGACGTGGCACCGGGCTATGACCACATTACCGCTGCCATCGGAGGTACCCTGTCCGCGGCCTGCGGCGCCGATTTCCTCTGCTACGTGACGCCGGCGGAACATCTCCGTCTCCCGGATCTGGACGATGTGCATGAAGGCATCGTGGCTTCCAAAATCGCCTGCCATGCGGCAGACCTGGCGAAAGGAGTGAAGGGGGCTGCCCTGTGGGATGAAAAAATGTCCTGGGCCAGAAGAAAGGTGGACTTCAAGGAAATGATTCCCCTGGCCATCGACCCCGCCAAGGCCCGCCGCTACCGGGAAAGCAGCCAGCCGGAGGATGAATTCACCTGCACCATGTGCGGCTCCATGTGCCCCATGAAGACACTGGATGAAATCCTGAACAACAGGAACCCGGAGGACGACCCTTTCAAGAAGGCATAAGGATGCTTTGGAAATGGTAAATAATAAATGCCGCTATTGTCTTGCGGCGTAGGAGCGATAGCAGTCAGCTTTTAGCAATTTGTGCCCGCAAGGCGGGCACAGGCCGCCTACGGCGGCCTCCCCCTTCCACCACTTCGTGGTCCCCCCACCCCCGAGTGCGGGGGTGGGCAAGTTTCGGGGCCGGAGGCCTCACTCCCCCTTTTTTTGCCACCGGAGCGGGAGAGGGCTGCGCGGCGGCAGGGAGATTGCCGAAGGCAGGGCAATGGTAAATGGGACAAATGATAAATTGTAAATGGTAAAAGAAGAAGGCGCCTTTTAAAAAGGGCGCCTTTTAACAGTGGGCTGGGGCGACGCCTGACGGCGGAAACGGGGTCGGGGT
>NZ_CALGPS010000149.1 GCF_937959425.1 uncultured Dialister sp. | reverse complement strand
ATTTTGAGGGTGTTTTAGTCTATTTTTGCAAAGGGTGGTTTTTTAACAGCCACTAAATAGCTTGCTATTCGCGTCGCCCCATTCCTCGCATTACATAAAAATTCAAGAATAAAAGCAGACAGTGATTGAATCAGCGCTTCCCTAGGTTTGACAGACGCTTCGCGTCTGAGGGTTGTGGTATCGCCTGACGGCGATGAGTATATGCTGCCTGTCGGCCGCCGACAGGCGTCATTAAAAACTTATTGCCGCGAAGCGGCAATCCACAACCCTCGGGCCATAGGCCCGTCAAACCTGCGAACCCTCCGGACGACAGGCCGGTCAATCTTAAGAACCCTGCCACGCAGTGGCTCCAAGGGCAATCTACAACCTTCGGGCCATAGGCCCGTCAAACCTGCGAACCCTCCGGCCCATGGGGCCGGTCAATCCTAAGAACCTTTTCCCCCAACCCTTCTACATAACCTGCCTGCGTCAGCAGGCCATAACCTGCGGCGCCAGCCGCGCCCCCTTCCCCTCTGAGCCCTTCCCACCGCCGGAGCCGCAGTTTCCCCTTGACAAAACCCATTCCATGAGCCTATACTAAGCTAACTTCTAACGAAAGGAGAGGGAATCATGAGACTCAATTCCATGAACGCAGGAATGGCATATGATGTCTTTGGCTGGAGCTATTATTATGGCTTCGGTTACTTTTGCTGCGCTTGTGATGAGTCTCGTTCCCTTTCCAGATAAAGTATTTCCAAAATGAAAGGACAGACTCACAGAGCCTGTCCTTTTCTTTTTAGAAGGATGGAAGGATAGGAGTTAGGAGAAATGGGATGGAAATCCCGGAGAATTGAAGGAGCCTGTACAGGCAGAGGAGGAACATCATGATTATTGTAATGAAACAGAACGCACCGCTTACCGCTATCGAACAGCTGGAACAGGAAATGAGGGACCGCGGATTCCAGGTGGACCGCAGCAAGGGTTCCAGCAAAGTAGTGCTTGGTCTTGTGGGGGATACGTCTGCCCTGGATGAAAGGGATTTCCTCAGCAATCCCTGGGTGGATAAGGTGATGCGGGTGCAGGAACCCTACAAACGGGCCAGCCGCGCTTTCCATCCGGCCGATACGGTGGTGGATGTGAAGGGCGTGAAAATCGGCGGGAAGAAACTGGTGGTCATGGCAGGTCCCTGCTCCATTGAAACGCCACAGCAGATCGGCGGCATTGCCAAAGCTGTGAAATCTTCAGGAGCAGCGGTGCTCCGTGGCGGCGCTTTCAAGCCCCGTACGTCTCCCTACTCCTTCCAGGGGCTGGGAGAAAAAGGACTGGACCTTCTCATTTCCGCTGCCCACAGGGAAAACATGCCGGTGGTAACGGAACTCATGAGTGCTGATAAAATCGGTATGTTCCTGGAAAAGGGCGTGGACATCATCCAGATCGGTGCCAGGAACATGCAGAACTTCGACCTCCTGAAGGCCGTGGGCCGTCTGAACGTGCCGGTGCTCCTGAAGCGGGGCATGTCCGCCACCATCGAAGAATGGCTCATGAGTGCGGAATACATTATGTCCGAAGGAAATCACAACGTGATTCTCTGCGAACGGGGCATCCGCACCTTTGAAAAGGCGACCAGAAATACGCTGGACCTGTCGGCGGTGGAAGTGGTGAAGGAAAGAAGCCACCTGCCCATTATCGTTGACCCCAGCCACGCCACAGGCCATCGGGAAATGGTACCGTCCATGGCCATGGCTGCCATTGCTGCCGGTGCCGATGGCATTATGTGTGAAGTTCATAATGATCCGGAACATGCATGGTGTGATGGAGCGGAATCCATTACGCCAAAGACTTTTGATGACCTCATGGGAAGGCTGAAACAGCTGGCCCCCATTGTGGGAAGAGAACTGTAATCAGAAGCCCTGCATGCTCTTTCGGAATGGAGAAAAGGCAGGGCTCATAGGGGCTCTGCCTTTTGTGACACTTGCGATGCTTACCGGTATTCCCGGACGCAAAGGGAAAAGGTTCTTATGATTGACGGGGCTTTCGCCCCGAGGGTTCGCAGGTTTGACAGACGCTCTGCGTCTGAGGGTTGTGGTGGCGCCCTGTCGGGCGCAATATAAATACTGCCTGCGGCAGGCCCCCTATGGTGGCTGGCGCCACCACCTTCCCCTCCACTTCGTGGTGGGACAATAAAGCTTCGCGGGCCTGATATCTCATAAGTTGCTCTAATTTAAGCACGGGTTGTTGTGCCCCCGCTTGCGGGGGAAAGGTGGTGCCGTAAGGCACCAAAGGGGGAAAGCGGCCAAAGGCCGCTAATCACCGAGATGCATATCTTGCTTATGAATCCAAAGGCATCAAGCCGGAATCGGCCGGGAGCTGGCAGCTGGTTGCTGCCTGTTGCGTCTCTGATTTTAGCGGCGCCTTCCCGCCGACTGGTATTTATTACCATTTGTCTCATATACGACATGTACTGCGCGCATTCTGCATAGAATGCGCGAGTCGACCAAAGTTGGCCCTTAGCCTGCTCATAAGAGGGCTTTCCTTTTGGTTGGTCGACCGGCCATTCTTCACTTCGTTCAGAATGACGGGTTTGGCGGGAAGGTAGGTACGTAACGCTGTCTTTATACTCATCGCCGCGAAGCGGCGATACCACAACCCTCGGGCCAAAGGCCCGTCAAACGTAAGAACCCTCCGGCCCATGGGGCCGGTCAATCCTAAGAACCTTTTTTCACAACCTTTCTACACAACCTGCGGCGCCAGCCGCGCCCCCTTTGAACCCTTATTCTTACCATACAAAGGAAACCATTATGAACAGTGACTTTAGAAAGATCCCCATCGCCGTCATCGGCCTTGGCCTCATGGGAGGCTCCTTTGCCAAAAGGCTGAAGGAGCTGGGCCATCCGGTGATTGGTCTGAACCGCACGGAAAGTGTGGCGAAGGAGGCCTTGGCCATGGGAATCGTGGACTCTATCGACCCCATGGATTTGAAGAAGGCGGAAATCGTCATTTTCTGCACGCCGGAGAAGGGGACCCTCTCCTTTATCAAAGAGCATCTCCCCCTCCTTCATGAAAGGGCGGTGCTCACCGACATTGCCGGCGTGAAGAACGGCTTTGCCAAGGAAGTGAAGGCCCTCCTTCCGGAAGGTTTGGACTTCGTGTCCGGCCATCCCATGTGCGGGAAGGAAGGGGCAGGCCTTGCCCAGTCGGATGGCGCCATTTTTGACGGCGCCAATTATGTGCTCATTCCGGAGCCCTGGAACAGCCCTGCCCACCTTTCCCTGGTGAAGCGCATGGCGGAGGAGCTGGGCTGTGCCCATGTGCCGGTGGTGACGGCAGAGGAGCATGATCGGGCCATTGCCTACACCAGCGACCTCACCCACGCAGTGGCCACCGCCCTCATGAACAGCAGCTCCTATTCGGAAAAGACAAAGTATTTCATCGGAGGCTCCTTCCGGGACGAGACCCGGGTGGCCGATATTAATGGAAAGCTCTGGACCTCCCTTTTCCTGGCCAACCGGGAGAAGCTCCTGGAGGAAATCGACCGGTTCAGCGAAGCGCTGCAGCAGCTCCGGGGTGCCATTGCAGAAGAAAAGGAAGAGGAAATCACCGCCTTTCTGGAAGAGGCGGGCAGAAGAAGAAGGGAAATGATACATCGTGGCAACAGTTAATGTAAATCTTGGGAAAGATTCCTATCAGATTGAAATCGAGCGGGGCCTCCTTGACAAGGTGGGCCGCAAAATTCGCGCTCTCACGAAGGCGGAAAAAATCGCCGTCATCACCGACGACCATGTGGAACCCCTCTATGGAGAGCGCATCCGGAATGTGCTTACGGAAGCGGGTTTCGACGTGCGGGTCATCGCCATTCCGGCGGGAGAGGAAAGCAAGAATATGAAGGTCCTTGCCGACGTGTACGACGCTTTATCGGAGTTCAATATGTCCCGAAGCGACGCCCTTGTCACACTCTCCGGCGGCGTGCCGGGGGATTTGGGCGGCTTTGCGGCGGCCACCTACATGCGGGGCATTCCCTTCTTCCAGATTCCCACCACCATCCTGGCCCAGATTGACAGCTCCGTCGGCGGCAAGGTGGCAGTGGACCTTCCCAGCGGGAAGAATCTGGCCGGCGCCTTCTACCAGCCCAAAGGGGTCTTCATCGACCCGGACCTGCTGAAGACCCTTCCTACCCGCTACGTCCATGACGGACTGGCGGAAGCGGTGAAGTACGGCTGCATCGGAGACCGGGAACTTTTTGAAATCTTTGAATCCCTGGAAACGGAAGCGGATCTGGAAAGCCGCATGGAAGAAATCATCCTCCACAGCGTGCTGCAGAAAACAAGGGTGGTGGAGGAAGACGAATTTGACAACGGCCAGCGGCAGATTCTCAATTTCGGCCACACCATCGGCCACGCCGTGGAACGGTATTTCCACTACTCCACCTTCACCCACGGCGAAGGGGTGGCCATGGGCATGAGCCTTTTGACGGAGCAGACCGAAAGGATGGGCCTCACCGAAAAGGGCACCGCCAGCCGCCTCATCCGGGTGCTTCATAAGCTGTCGCTCCCCACCTCCATCGGCGTTCCGGCGGAGGAACTCATTCCCCAGATTATGCACGACAAGAAAAGAAGGGGAAAGAACATTACCCTGGTGGTGCTGAAGAAAATCGGGGAAGCGGAGCTTCTCACCATTCCTACCGACGAACTTTCCAAATACATTGTGACAGGCTGAGGAGGATTTCATGAAAATCACCATCCACCCGGGTCCCCTCTCCGGCACCCTTCGGGTACCATCGTCTAAGAGCATGACCCATCGGGAAATCATAGCCGCCGCCCTGGCAGAAGGGGTGTCGGAGGTCACCGGCGTCACCTGGTCCGAAGATATCGAAGCCACGGTACGCATCCTTTCCCTTTTGGGGGCCGATATAGAAAAGAAGGAAGAAGAAGGGAGCCTCACCCTTTCTATCCGCGGCGGTCTTAAAAGGCAGGAAGGAATCCTTCATGCCGACGCCGGCGAATCGGGCTCCACCCTCCGTTTCCTTATTCCCCTGGGCCTGTCCTCCGGGAATCATGTGGTCTACACCGGTCACGGCCGTCTGGCAGAGCGGCCTCTTACTCCCTACTACCGCCTCTTTGACAAAAAGGGGATTTCATACCATACCCAGGGAGGCCTTCCGCTGGAGGTATCCGGCAAACTCACCGGCGGTCTCTACGAACTTCCCGGCGACGTGAGCTCCCAGTTCTTCACAGGCCTTCTCTTCGCCCTTCCCCTGGCGGAAGAAGACTCCGTCCTGCAGAGCACCACGGCTCTGGAATCGAAGAGCTACGTGGATATGACAGTGGACACCCTCTCCCGCCACGGCATTACCATTTACGACAGGGGAGAGGGACGCTATGACATCCCCGGCGGACAGCACTATCAAAAAGGCACCTTCGCCGTGGAAGGAGACTACTCCCAGGCCGCCTTCTGGCTCACCGCCGCTCTTTCCGGCGGAAATATCACCCTCACCGGCCTCTCCGACACCTCCCTTCAGGGAGACAAGGCCATTGTAAGCCTGTTTCAGCACATGGGCGGTCATATGGAAAAGACGGAAAAAGGACTTGCCGCCAGCCGGAGCAGCCTGCATGGCATGACCATGGACGCGGAAAACGTGCCTGACCTGGTGCCTGCCTTTGCCGCCATGGCCGCCGTAAGCGAAGGGGTGACGGAAATCATCCACGCCGGCAGGGTGCGGCTCAAAGAGTGCGACCGCCTCCACGCCATGGCGGTGGAACTCCATAAACTGGGGGCAGACATAGAAGAAAAGCCCGAAGGCCTTGTCATCCGGGGGAAACCTGCCCTTTCCGGCGGCACCGTATCCTCCTGGAACGACCACCGCATAGCCATGGCCATGGCTGCCATCACCCCCAGGCTCACCGGCCCCCTCACCATAGAAGGGGCGGAAAGCGTAAAGAAATCGTACCCCCGCTTCTGGGAAGACTTCCGGAAAGTGGGAGGGGAGATCGTGGAAGAGTGAGAAAGCTATCCGCTATCGGCTATCGGCTTACCGCTGGCTAATGGCTGCTTGCTGTATGCCCGATTGCAAGAGAGTTATTCAGAAATCAGACGGTCAGACCTCAGACAGTCAGACTTCCCGCCTCCCTCCGGCCATTCTTCGCCTGCGGCTCAGATGACAGTTGAGGGCGGGAAGTATAGCGCGTAACGCAGGCTCCTTCCACTGGAAGGAGCTGGGGGGCAGGGCGGAGGATAGGCCTTTGCGGAGCAAAGGCGGCATATAAAATGATTGCCCGAAGGGCAATCCACAACCCTCGGGCCACAGGCCCGTCAAACTTAAGAACCCTCCGGCCCATGGGGCCGGTCAAACCTAAGAACCTTTTCCTTAAATCACCACCAGCCCACTAATTATTACAGGAGAACACCATGAGCAATACATTTGGAGAAACACTGAAAGTCACTATCTTTGGCGAATCCCACGGCACCGCCATCGGCGCCGTGATTGACGGCCTCCCTGCGGGGATTTCCTTTGACTTCGAGGCGGTGAGGCGGGAGATGGCCCGCCGGGCGCCGGGGAGTTCGAACCTGGCCACGCCGCGGAAGGAGAAGGACAGCTTCGAAATCCTTTCGGGTTATTTCAATGACCACACCACCGGCACTCCCATGGCCATGGAAATCAGGAATGGAAACCAGCATTCCAAAGATTATGACATTTTAAAGGACCACATGCGTCCGGGGCATGCGGATTATACGGGCTTTGTGAAATATGGCGGCTTCAACGATTACAGAGGCGGCGGCCATTTTTCCGGCCGCATTACAGCGCCCCTCACCTTTGCCGGCGCCATTGCCCGGCAGGTACTGGAGAAGGAGGGCATTTTCATCGGCGCCCATGCCCTGGAGATTCACGGCATCAAGGACAGGCCCTTCCATCCATTAGGCGAGGAGAAGGCTTTGTTTGACAGGCTGGATACCATGAAGCTTCCCGTGGTGGATGAAGCGGCGGGAAAGGCCATGGAAGACGCCATCCTTTCCGCCCAGAAGGAAGGGGATTCCGTAGGCGGCGTGGTGGAATGCATGGCCCAAGGCCTTCCGGTGGGACTGGGGGACCCCTTCTTTGATTCCCTGGAAAGTGAAATGGCCCACATCATGTTTTCCGTGCCGGCGGTGAAGGCCATCGAATTTGGAGAAGGCTTCGGCTTTGCCTCCCTCTATGGCTCTGAAGCCAATGACAGCCTCCATTATGAAGAGGGGAAACCCGTGGCCCTCACCAACCACAACGGCGGCGTGCTGGGCGGTATTTCCAGCGGCAGTCCCCTTCTCTTCACCCTGGCGGTGAAGCCCACCGCCTCCATCGGCAAGCGGCAGCGGACCATCAATATTTCAACAAAGGAAGATACGGACCTTTCCATTGGCGGCCGTCACGACCCCTGCATCATTCCAAGGGCCATTCCGGTCATCGAAAACGCGGCAGCCCTGGTGATTCTGGATTTGATTCTTACGGACAGGAGGAATTCCCATGTCGGATAAAGCGATTCGGGTAGGCTGCTACGGCGCCAAGGGTTCCTATACCTATGAAGCCATGGAGCAGCAGTTTGGAAATAGAAAAAGAGAGGAATCCTATTTTCCTCTCTTTGAAGATGTGGTGAAAGCGGTGCAGGAAGGGGACATCGACTACGGCGTGGTGCCCATCGAAAACTCCTCCACCGGCGGCATCACCGAAGTGTACGACCTCATCCAGCGCTACGGCTGTGCCGTGGTGGGAGAGCAGATTGTGAAAATCGAGCACAACCTCTTGGGACTGCCGGGAGCGAAGCTGGAAGACATTGACACCGTCTTCTCCCATCCCCAGGGCTTTGCCCAGTGCCGCCCCTTCTTCAACAAGCACCGGGACTGGACGCTGAAGCCCTATTTCTCCACCTCCAGGAGCGCTGAAAAAGTGGCCCAGGACGGAAAGAAGAACCAGGCCGCCGTGGCCAGCCGCACCGCCGCCCGCCTCTACGGCCTCACCGTGCTGGCGGAAAATATCTTCTTCAACGCCAGCAACTACACCCGCTTCTTCATCATCGGGCCGAAAATGGAAATCAAGCCGGAAGCGGACAAAATCACCCTGGTCATCTCCGTACGCCACGAACCGGGCGCCCTCTACCACGTGCTGGGCTACTTCTTCTACGGCGGCATGAACATGACCCACCTGGAATCCCGCCCCATGGAAGGAAGACCCTTCGAATACTTCTTCCACATCGATGTCATGGGCCGCCTGGAAGATCCCTCCAACGCCCAGACCCTTCGGGGATTAAAGTCCATGTGCACCTATTTCAAAATTCTGGGGAACTATCCCGCCTGTAAGGCGTAAGGGAAGGAGACATAGCGGCGCTGGGATGTATTCCAGATAGGGGAAAAGGGGCGCCGCTGGCGCGGCAGGTTGTATACAAGGGTTGTGTTCCTAAAGGGGGAAACGGCTCACTGGATTTTGCGTGTCGCTTTGCCCCCTACGAATCCAGCTCGCATAGCGCAAAATGTGTTCGCTGTGCATCGCTGCCGCTCAGGGGGCAGGACACTCATTATCGTATCCCATGCCTCTAATGGTAAGTGTAGAACGGCCTATTCTGCCCCCTGAACAGGGGGAAGTCCGCCGTAGGCGGATAGGGGGTGGCCGCCGTTAGACGGCCAATCGCCGTAATGCTATTCTTGCTTATAAATTTAATGTATCATGCCGAACTCAGCTAACTGCTAATTGCGAGCCGCTGCTGCCTCTACCCTCAGCACGTAACGCTGACTATAAAAATCGTCGCCCTGTCGGGCGGTTCACAAGCCTCAGCCGCTGAAGGCGGCTGTCCTCCCCTGGGCGGAGCGGACACAACCCTTCTGCATAACCTGCGGCGAAGCTGCCCCCCATTTTTTTTCTTTTGAACCTTCTGAACCCTCTGAATCCTCTGAACCTGGGCCGCCCAGCGGCCCTTTGGGCAATGCCGCCCATCATATAGAAAGGAGCCAACCATGAAACTGGGCCTTTTGGGAGAAGTGCTGGGACACAGCCTGTCTCCTGTGATTCACGAAAAACTATTTCAAAAGATGGGGATTTCATCCACCTACAAACTCATCGAAATCCCGAAAGATACATTGCAAAAGGACCTGCCGTCCCTTCTTGCTTCCTATGACGGGCTGAACGTGACCATTCCCTACAAGGTGGATGTCATTCCCTTCCTGGACGGACTGTCGAAGGAGGCAGCCACCATCGGCGCCGTGAACACCATCGCCTGCAAAAAGGGCAGGCTCCTGGGCTTCAATACGGACTACATGGGATTTTCCCGCACCCTTGACCGCATCGACTGCCGCATGGAAGGAAAAGACGCGGTGGTGCTGGGCCACGGCGGCGCGTCCCGGGCCATCATCCAGTGCCTCTTCGACCGGAAGGCCGGCGCTATTCATGTCATCAGCCGCCATCCGGACAGGGTGGATGAAGATTTCCTTTCCTTTGCAGAAAAAAGAAATGTAAAAATCGAGAGCTATGACAGTCTGCAGGGAAAAGGGGAAAGATACCTTCTGGTGAACGCCACCCCCGTAGGCATGTATCCCAAAACCGGCGTATCCCCTCTCCCCTCGGACATCGCCGCCGCTTTTCCCAAAGTGGTGGATATTATCTACAATCCGGCGGAAACGAAGCTCCTCCATGATGCCAGAGGCAGACGAATCAACGGCATGTACATGCTGGTCATGCAGGCCATGGCGGCAGAGGAAATCTGGATGGGAAGGGACATTCCCGGAAAAGTAATAGATGAAATCGTGGAGGAAATGACCCAATGAAAAACATCGTCCTCATCGGCATGCCGGGCTCAGGCAAAACCACCTTCGGAAAGGCGCTGGCAGAAAGACTCTCCCGTCCCTTCGTGGATGCGGACCTCTACCTGGAGGCAAAGGAACAGCGGACAATCAAGAGCTTCTTTGCAGAAAGCGAAAAAGCCTTCCGGGATGCGGAAGAAAGAACCATCCGCGACCTGGCCGGGAAAGAGGGACTCATCATAGCCACCGGCGGCGGTGTGGTCAAGCGGGAAATCAATGTGGAAAGACTTCACAAAACGGGCCTCATCATCTTCATCGACCGGAAAGCGGAAGACATTGCAGGCGACGTGGAAGTAGAAAAAAGGCCCCTCCTGAAGGAAGGGCCGGAAAAGGTATTTGCCCTCTATAAAGAAAGAATCACCCTTTATAGAAAAGCAGCAGACCGGATACTGGAAAACCGGGGCAGAGAGGAAGAAGTCCTCTCCCGCCTCCTGGATATGGTGGACGGGATAGATGGCAGAAATTAGAAGATAGACAATAGAAGTCAGACAATCAGAGGACAGAAATCAGACTTCCCGCCTCTTCGCCCTATGGTCATTTCGCGGATAGAAACATGACGCAATGGGAAATCAGGGAAGGGTAGAAGGGTGAGACCCCGCCTTCCCTGTTCTGCCCATGACCGCCGGCGAATACTCTTTCCTGTTCATACAAGGCCCCTGGGGCCTTTTTATTTTTTCCTTTTCTCCCTCGCCACCAGAATGGGGTCCCCGCCCAGTCCCCAGTTCTCCAGCGGAACCTCATCAATTACCACCACCGTGGTGGCAGGATTCTTGTGAAGCACATCAGCCAGAAGACCGGTCACGCCGCTGATAAGCTGCGCCTTCTGCTCCGGCGTAACATTTCCTTCCTTCGTAATCTTGATATTGACGTAGGGCATAGAGAACCTCCTTATATAATATATGAAACCAAAGCTGTCATTATTATACAGGAGAGAAGGGGAAGAGAGATAGAGTCTGCTGTGAGCGGCGATGACTATATTCCGCCCTGCGGCAGAAGGAGTGCATTTCCATCGCCCGTCAGGGCGGTTGGCTTGTTTTCCACGGGCGAAGCCCGGTTGTATGGTTTTAAACATATACTCATTGCCGCCTCCGGCGGCAATACCACAACCCTCAGTGCCGGAGGCGCTGTCAAACTTCAGAACCTTAAGAACCTTCGGGGCGAAGCCCCGTCAAACTTTGGAAATACAGCATAGTGCCGTAAGTGACACCAAAGCAAAAAAATTCAAAAACCCTGTTGACACAAACTCCCATCCATGGTATCATCATACCTGTCGCCGCGAGAGCGGCGGCCCCGCGAAGTT
>NZ_CALGPS010000148.1 GCF_937959425.1 uncultured Dialister sp. | reverse complement strand
CCACTGACGTGGTCCTCTTCCCCTGAGAAATCCAGCAGCCAGGGACTAGCAGCTTGTAGCTAGTAGCTTGTAGCTAGTAACTAGGGACCAGCCACTAGCCACTAAATTACCCCGATCCCGATCCCGCCCCCTTCTATTTACATCTCCTCTTTCCTATGGTATCCTTGTACTAGTTATATTGAATTCTATAAATGTGAGGTACCCTATGACAGAAAAAAGAGAAGGGCTGGATGAGCTGAAGCAGCTGGGCAGCCGGAATACGAAATACACCTATGATTATGACCCCGGTCTGTTGGAAAAGATTCCCAACAAGCACGCTGACCGGGATTTCTTTATCAAGTTCAACTGTCCGGAGTTTACAAGCCTCTGCCCGAAGACGGGGCAACCGGACTTTGCCACCATTTATATTTCCTATATTCCAGACAAGTACATGGTGGAGAGCAAGTCTTTGAAACTGTATCTTTTCAGCTACAGAAATCACGGCGATTTCCATGAGGACTGTGTGAATATGATTATGACGGACCTTATCCGTCTTCTCCGTCCCCGCTACATTGAAGTCTGGGGCAAGTTCCTGCCCCGGGGCGGTCTTTCCATCGACCCTTACTGCAATTACGGCATCCCCGGCACGGAATGGAAGGATTTCGCCCGTTTCCGCCTGCTTCATCATGATATGAATCCGGAAAAGGTGGATAATAGGTAGGTTGTGTAGAAGGGTTATGGAAAAGGGTTCTTAAGATTGACCGGCCCGCTGGGCCGGAGGGTTCTTAGGTTTGACGGGCCCTTCAGGCCCGAAGGTTTCGGTGGCGGCTTTGCCGCAGGATAAAGGGGCGCGGCTGACGCCGCAGGTTGTGTAGAAGGGTTGTTGCTGAAAAGGTTCTTAGGATTGACCGGCCTGTGGGGCCGGAGGGTTCTTAGGTTTGACGGCGGCTCCGCCGCCGAGGGTTGTGGATTGCCCTGCGGGCAATGATTATGAAGTCAGCGTTACGTGCTTGCCATTAGTGTCACCAATGCTGCATGACGGAGTGCGTTAGCCTCCTTCCTCTGGAAGGAGGTGTCGCCGCAGGCGACGGAGGATAGCGGATTTTCGAAGAAAATCCGAGGCCCTGAAAGGGCCTGATTGTGACTCATTTGTGAAATGCCGCCTACGGCGGTGCCTTTGCTGCGCAAAGGCCTATCCTCACCGCTCCGCGGAGCTCCTTCCTCTGGAAGGAGGTGTCGCCGCAGGCGACGGAGGATAGGGGCGTCAGGTCTTTGGTAAAAGGTTCAGAGGGTTCAGAGGGTGGTGGTGGCGCCCTACGGGCGCAATATAAAATTAGCGTTACGGGGCTTGCTTTGGTGTCTCCTGTGATGAATCAGCGCTTCCCTAGACCTATCCTCAGGGCTTCGCCCAGCTCCTTTCTGAGAAAGGAGCCTGCGTTAC
>NZ_CALGPS010000147.1 GCF_937959425.1 uncultured Dialister sp. | reverse complement strand
AGAGCCCGACTCAGAAGCCCTCTGCAGGGCTTCTGTCTTCCAAAGGAAGAAGGCTCTGGCTCTTCGTCATGCAGTACTGGTGACACAAAGGCCAATCCCGTAACGCTGACTTTATAAGTATTGCCCGCAAGGGCAATCCACAACCCTCGGGCCCGGAGGGCCCGTCAAACCTCCGAACCCTTGGGCTGTAGGCCCATCAATCTTAAGAACCTTTTCCTTCTGTACCCTTTGAACCCATGTCAAAAGGGAGCTTTGCAAAAATGATTACATTTTTGCAAAGCTCCCTTTTATCTTACAATCCCTTCTGTTCGATACCACTCACCAGGTATCCCAGGTGGGCGGTGCTGTTCAGGGTGACCAGGCGCCAGGTGCCTTTGTCGCATTCCAGTACGTTAATGCAGGCGTTATCCTGCTTGATCTGCCAGAAGTGGCTCATGTCAAGGCCCAGGAGGTCGCAGATGATGGCTTTGTTCACGGCGTCGTGGGCGGCCACGAGTACCGTTTCACCGTCATATTTCTCCGCGTATTCGTCGAAGGCTTCCCGTGCCCTTTTCCGCACGTCGTTGAGGTTTTCTCCTTCCGGCATCTGTACCATTTCGGGATGGCTGTGCCAGAGGTGGAATTCTTCGGGGTAGCGGGCTTCGATTTCATCGGCGTGGATGCCTTCCCAGAGGCCGTGGGAGATTTCGGTGAGCCGCGGATCCTTTGCCACGGTGAGGTGATGGTAGTCCGCCGCCATGCGGCAGGTTTCGTAGGAGCGGGAGAGGGGAGAGGAAATGGCCCGGTCAATGGGCACGTCTTTCAGCGCCAGCGCCGCTTTCCTGCCCTGCGCTTTGCCCCTTTCGGAAAGGGGGGTGTCTTCCTGACCCTGGTAGCGGCCTTCGATGTTCCAGGTGGTTTCTCCATGGCGGAGAAGGATAATCCGTATCATAGGTGCTCCTTAGTGTTCGCAGTGAACAACTTTGACATCGTGAATGCCTTCGATGTTCATGAGGGCGGGAATGAGGGCGGAGGGGATGTCCTTGTCCACGGCCACCACCATGACATTGGTGCCTTCTTCCTGTCCGGCTCCTACCTGCATGCCGTTGATATTGATATGTTCGCGGCCCAGGACGGAGGCTACCTGGCCGATCATGCCGGGCTTGTCTTCATGGGGCGCAATGATGATGCAGCCCTTCGGTTCGATGTCCACCCGGAAGTGGTCGATGGATACGATTTTTGCTTCCTTCCGGTCAAAGAGGGAGCCGGTGATGCGGTGGCTGCCTTTGTCGGTGTCCACGGTGAGGGAGATAGTATTGGTGAAATAATGGCCCTTCTTGGCTTTTACTTCCCTTACGTCCATATGCCGTTCTTCAGCAATGCCCCGGGCATTGACGAAGTTGACGGTCTGCTGGAGAACCGGGGCAAGGAGGCCCTTCAGTACGGCAGTGGTGAGGGGCGCCGTTTCTGTTTCTGCCAGTTCACCGGTGTATTCTACGTTGACCGTATTGATACGACCGCCGGCCAGGTCGATGGCAATGTTGCCCATCCGTTCGCAGAGGTCGAAGTAGGGCTGGATGACATGGAGGGTGGCTTTGGTAATGGGGGAAGCGTTGACCGCGGTGGCTACCGGTTCACCGTGTAGGGCCTGCATGACGCCTACGGCTACGTCGGTGGCAACGCCGGCCTGGGCTTCTTTGGTGGAGGCGCCAAGGTGAGGGGTCAGGGCTACATTGGTCATGCCCAGGAAGGGGTTTTCTTCCGGTTTCAGTGGTTCATTGGGCCATACGTCGATGCCGGCGCCGGCTACTTTGCCGCTCTTCAGGGCTTCCGCCAGGGCCTGGATGTCCACTACGGCGCCGCGGGATGCATTGACGATACGGACGCCGTCCTTCATTTTTTCGATTTCCTTTTTGCCAATCATGCCGCGGGTTTCATCGGTGAGGGGTGTATGGAGGGTGATGTAGTCTGATTCCTTCAAAAGGGTGTCCAGGTCCACCAGCTCTACTCCCAGCTGTTTGCCTCTTTCCAGTGGAATGTAGGGGTCATAGCCGATGGTCTTCATGTTGAAAGCCTGAAGGCGTTTGGCCACATTGGAGCCTACGCGGCCTACGCCGATAATGCCTACGGTTTTGTTCAGAAGCTGGATGCCGGTGAAGCTCTTCCGGTCCCAGCGGCCTTCCATAATGGACTGGTGGGCCTGGGGGATATGGCGGGTCATGGACAGCATGAGGGCAATGGTGTGCTCGCAGGCTGCAATGGTATTGGATTCCGGCGTATTCACTACAGTGATGCCCTTCTGGGTGGCTTCTTTGATATCGATGCCGTCGATGCCGACGCCGGCGCGGCCGATGACCTTCAGGTTCTTTGCTGCGTCGATGACCTTCTTCGTTACCTTTGTCTGGCTTCTGGTGATGATGGCGTCATAGTCGCCGATGACTTTGCAGAGCTCATCTTCCTTCATATTGGGCTGGATATCTACGATAAATTCCTTTTCAAGGATTTCCTTGGCTTCCTTGGCTACGTCGGCGGTAATGAAAATTCTGAACATAATGATTTCCTCCTGTGAAATAAAATTTTATCCGTTGGTTCTTTCGTATTCCTTCATAAACTGGGCCAGCGCTTCCGCTGCTTCCGGCGTTACCGCATTGTAGAGGGACACCCGGAGGCCTCCCACCAGACGGTGTCCTTTGACGCCGATGAAATCATTGGCTTTCGCCTTTTCCACGAAATCCTTCTCCATGGCTTCATTGGCCAGGTTGAAGGTAATGTTCATGCGGCTCCGGGCTTCCTTTTCCGCATGGCCTTTGTAGAAACCGTGACTGCCGTCGATGACGTCATAAATGAAGGCTGCCTTTACCTTGTTTCTTTCTTCAATGGCCTTAAGGCCGCCCATGTTTTTAATCCAGTGGAGCATGCGGTTCAGGGTGTAGATGCAGAAAACCGGCGGCGTATTATAGGTGGAATCCTTCTTCACGAAGGTATTGTACTGCAGGAATTCCGGAATGTCCGTGCGGGCCGTTTCCAGAAGGCTCTTCCTGATGATGGCAAGGGCCACACCGGCGGCGCCCAGGTTTTTCTGGATGCCTGCCCAGATCATGTCGAACCGGTTGAAATCGATGTCTCTGGAAAGAATATCGGAGGACATGTCGCAGATGAGGGGTACCTTTACCTCCGGGAATTTCCAGTATTCCGTGCCGTAAATGGTATTGTTGGCGCAGATGTAGAGGTAATCCGTATCCGGTTTGATGTCATAGGTGTCGGGAATGTAGGAGTAATTTTTGTCTTTGGCGGAATTGGCATCGTAGGTTTCTCCGAAGAAGGCAGCCGTATTTCTGGCCTTGTGGGCCCATACGCCGGTGTCCGCATAGGCGGCCCGGGTGTGAAGGAAATTGTATCCTGTCATAAGGAACTGCATGGTGCCGCCGCCCTGGACGAATACGATTTCATAATCCGGAGTCAGGTGCATGAGCTGGCGAAGCAGATCCTTCGTCTCATCCAGCATATTCTGGAACTCTTTGGACCGATGGCTGATTTCCGTAATACCCATGCCCGTATTTTTGAAATCGGTGAGGTCGTCCTTCATGGCCTCCAGCACCTCCAGGGGCATAGGGGAAGGACCGGCATTGAAATTAAATACTCTTTTCATCATAAACCTCCAAATAACACAAAAAGAGAAGACGTCCCATGGGACGAGCTTCTCTTTTCTCGCGGTGCCACCCAATTTAGCCAAGGCAAAAGGAAGAGCAGGTATAAAAAAACGCTCTCCATCCTCTAAGGGACGAGAGCACCCGCGATACCACCCAAATTGCCGAAAGGCCATCTTTGACAGGCTGTAACGGGCCTACCCGAAAGATTCTTCATCCATGTCTCCGAAGTGGAAAGATAATCATCCTTTGGCAGCTCGCACCGGCCGCTGCCTCTCTGAAAAAGTCTCATTACCCCTTCTTCATCATCGCCTGTTTCGTATGGCTGAATTATAGCGCCGTCCCTTTCAATTTGTCAAGAAGAAAATTTGGGGGAATATGGGACCGCATTGTGGTCCGAGTTCAAAAGAATCAGAAGGTTCAAAGGTTGGTGGGGGGATGCTATCCGCTGTCGGCTTACCGCTTACTGCATGGCTGTATTCCCGAAAGAAATGATAGACGGGCTAGACATCAGACTTCTGACTTCTGACTTTCCGGCCCCTGCTTTACGGGCCAAGGGGAAGGTGAATAGAGTGAGCCTGTGCCGCCGAAAGGCAGTATATAAAACTTCATTGCCCGCAGGGCAATCCGCAACCCTCAGCCCCGTAGGAGCTGTCAAACATCCGAACCCTCCGGCCATAGGCCGGTCAATCTTAAGAACCTTCATCTCTGCGCCCTCTTTAACCATGCCGTCAATCGTGCTATAATACATCTATGCATGCAACCATGCGAAATAATGATACTATGCAGAATCCATATAGGAGAAGGGAAAAGTTTCGAAAGAGAAAATTTCCCTGCAGGTAGAAAAGGAGTGTGGAATTCTTATGTCAATCAAAACTAGAAAAATCGGTATTATCGGCGCAGGCAACGTAGGCTCCCATCTGGCCCTCCAGTTTGCGGTACAGGGACTGGCGGACGAAGTGGTTTTCTATGATACCAATATGGACAAAGCCATCGGCGAATCACTGGATCTTCTGGATGCAGTGAGCTACCAGCCCCATCATTTTGAAGCCTATGCAGGCACTATGGATGATATGAAGGACGCAGACATCCTGATTAACGCCTCCGGCAGACCCCGGCAGAAGGGACAGAACCGGCTTGATATGATGGACGGCGCCATTGCTACAAGCAAGGAATTCCTGCCGCTCATTGAGAAATCCGGATTTGACGGCATTATCATTTCCATTTCCAACCCCTGCGACATTATCGCCGAATACCTGCAGTACAAACTGGACTGGCCGAAGAAGAAAATCATCGGCTCCGGCACCGCTCTTGACTCCGCCCGCCTGCAGATGCAGCTGTCTACCCAGCTCAAGGTGAACCGCCGCTCCCTTACCGCCTATCTTCTGGGCGAACACGGCGACTCCAGCATGATTCCCTGGAGCCATGTGAAAGTGGCAGGCAAGCCCATCGACGAACTGCTGAAGGAAAAGCCGGACATTTACCACATGGACCCCAAGGAAGAAATCCTGAAAAAAGTTCATGATGAAGGAAATATTGAAAACGCCAAGAAAGGCTGCACCGAATTCGGCGTATCCTCCGCCACCGCCGAACTGGTACGGGCCATTTACCACGACGAACACAAAATCCTTCCCTGCTCCGTCTACCTGGACGGCGAATACGGCATTCATGACAGTTTCGCCTCCGTACCGGTGAAAGTAGGCAAAGACGGGGTAGAAGACATCATCGAACTCCACCTTACGGAAGAAGAAAATAAAGAGCTCCAGCACTCCATCAAGATTCTGAAAGAACACTTCGAAAGAGCGCTTACACTGTGATAATTCAAAGAAAAGGGTACCCCCAGGGGTGCCCTTTTTGAATGGGAGAGTGTGGCGTCCTTATGTGAAAGGGCTGTGCAAAAATGTAAATCATTTCTTCACAGCCCCCTTTGTATATCAGCTGCCACAGGCAGCTGACCCCTTCCGGCTCGCTGCGCTCGCCACCCACCCCTGAAACAGGG
>NZ_CALGPS010000146.1 GCF_937959425.1 uncultured Dialister sp. | reverse complement strand
AATTATCTAATATATTCAACAATAAATAGTTATTCAGCATGCACTATTTAAGGAGTCCCATGACGAAGCAGTGCATAAAAATTCTTATAAAAGCAGACTCTATGAATGAATCAGTGCTTCCCTAAGAACCTTCGGGGCGAAAGCCCCGTCAATCCATTGAACCTTTTCTCTCCCCTCTGAACCAGCCCGCTCTGCGGGCGGAACCCGGACCGCCCAGGGGCGAAGCCCCATGGCGGCTTGAACCCGGGCGCCCCGGGCGCCTCCCCCCTCTTGCTTTCGGGAATCCTCTATGTCTGATGTCTGATGTCTGCCGTCTGACAGTCTGACGTCTCCCCGCCGGTCGGTATTCTTTAGTGAACTAGTGAACTAGTGAACTAGTGAGCTAGCAGGAGCCATTAGCGGTACTCACCAAGATTCTTCACTGCGTTCGGAATGACGGTGCCAGGCGGATAGCCGACAGCGGATAGCCGACAGCCGACAGCTGTCTCACTGTCTCACTGTCTCACTGTCTCACTTTCCCACCAGCCCCCTTTCCCCTCACAGATAAGCGGACACATCCTTTCTTTCCAGAAGGAGGGCGGGCAGGAGGCCTGCGGCCGTGCCTATGACAGTGACGCCGGGGATGATGAGGAAGCCCCGCCAGTCCGGGGTGGTGACCATGGTGATGGCAGCGGTATCAGATACCATGCGGGAGGCCAGGAGGCTTGCCCCATAACCGGCAAGCCAGCCGCAGAGGCTTCCTGCAAAAAGCAGCATGCCTTCTTCCGCCAGAAGAAAGAGGCGGATTTTCGATTTTCCTGCGCCCAGGGCTTCCAGAAGGGCCAGTTCACCCATGCGGGAAAGGCCGCTCCAGTACATAACGAGGAGTGTGATGAGAAGGGACATGGCCAGGAGGGCGGTGACGAAGATTTCCCAGAAATGCTTCGTCTGTCCCACCATGGCGTAGAGGGAGATGACGGACTGGGAGGGGAAGACCATCTGCACATCCCTGTTCTTCCGGTAGGAGGCAAGGAGCTGCATGGCTTCCTTGTACCCTTTGGGCACCACCAGAAGGGCGGTCACTTCCCGTTTGTCCTCTGCCGCTTCCCCATGGGCTTCCCATACATCCTTCATGTCGATGAAAATGGCGGTGTCATAGGGGCCGCCCACAGGCCTGAGAATGCCGGTGACGCGGAAGGGGTGGTCGTGGGCCCGCCCTTTTGGGGAACTGCCGTGAACGGAGCGGAAGGTGTCCCCTACTTTGAGCCCCGTGAGGCGGGCGGTTTCACTGCCGATGACCGCCTCTCCTTCTTCATGGAAAACCTGTCCTTCCTTGAAGGACAGCCAGGGATCTTTGTTTTTCACCGGGCGGTAGTCAAAAAGGGCCCTGTCCGTGCCGGCGATACGGAATCCCCGGTAATTGTCCCCGAAACCCAGAGGATACACCGCCTGTGTCTTTCCTGTATCTTCCAGTTTCTTCATTTCCGAAAGCAGAATATTTCCCACCGGCCGATCCCTTAGAAATACGGTATTCAGCACCAGCTGGTAGGCAGAGCCTTTGGCCCCCGCCAGAATGGGAAATGGACTCACTGCCCGGTTGATGCCGCCGTAAAGGCCGCCGGCGGTCTGGAGAATAAAAACAGGCACCGCCGCGGTGACAAGGATGAGGAGGAAGAGAAGAAACTGCCGAAGAGGCCGTCTTGCCAGGGAAAGAAAAGCCAGACGAATCATAGGAATGCCCCCTTCTGTACGTCATAGCGCCGGGGAAAACGGTCCATTACCCATCTGTCGTGGGTGGCGCAGAGCAGGAAGCAGCCCGTTTCCTTCTGGTAATCCAGCATGAAATCCATGAGCTTCCTCCCGTTTTTCTCATCCAATGAGGCCGTGGGCTCGTCCGCCAGAAGAAGGGAAGGCCGGCGCACGATGGCCCGAAGGAAGGAAACCCGCTGCTGCTGGCCGCCGGAAAGCCGGTCTGCCTTCCGCCCCTCCAGCCCCGAAAGACCTACCCTGTCAAGGAGGGCAGACACCGTATCATCATCGGCGCTTCCCCCTGCCAGGGAGGCGGAGAGGCGGATGTTTTCCTTCACCGTCAGATAGGGCAGAAGGAGGGGCTTTTGAAATACATACCCCACCTTCGCCGCCCGGAAATCGCAGCGCTCTGATGGGGACAGGGAAGTCACTTTCACATCCCCTATGGATATGGTGCCGGAAGTGGGCGTCAGGAGCCCGGAAAGGCAATGCAGGAAAGTGGTCTTCCCGCTGCCCGAAGGACCCGTAATCACCGCCATGCCGCCATCGGCCAGGGTAAAGGATGGGACGGAAAGGGCGCGGAGCGTCTTCCCGTATCCGTCGGGAAAATCGCAGATGAGATTTTGAATGGTTATCATAGTTCTCCTTTGTCATTTGACACGTCTCCGACGTGAGGGTTGACGGCCCTGGCGGGCCGAAAGTTGTGGACGCCTGCCGGCGGCAGGTTGTGTGGAAGGATTGTGGGAAAAAGGTTCTTAGGATTGACCGGCCCCATGGGCCGGAGGGTTCTTAGGTTTGACAGCGGCCTTTGGCCGCTGAGGGTTGTGGTGGCGGCTCCGCCACAATAAAAAAAGGGGGCGCGGCTGACGCCGCAGGTTGTGTGGAAGGGTTGTGGGAAAAGGTTCTTAGGTTTGACCGGCCCCATGGGCCGGAGGGTTCTTAGGTTTGACGGGCCTTTGGCCCGAGGGTTGTGGATTGCCGCTTCGCGGCAATAATTTTATATGCCGCCTTTGCTCCGCAAAGGCCTATCCTCAGCCCTGCCCCCCAGCTCCTTCCAGTGGAAGGAGCCTGCGTTACGCGCTATACTTCCTGTCCTCAACTGTCATCTGAGCCGCAGGCGAAGAATGGCCGGAGCGGGGCGGGAAGTCTGATATCTGACTGTCTGACGTCTTCCTGCCGACTGGTATTGACCAGCCTTTTTCTCGCTTACGCCGTGCACCAGGATTCTTCGCTGGCGCTCAGTATTCTGACAAGCGGAAGGCGGGAAGGGGAGCGTCGGTCAGCGGATAGCAATACCGTCCCGCGCCGCCATGTCTCCCCACATCTTCGTAAGTAAAAAAAGCACCTTTCACAGTGCTTTTTATTTCAAACGAGGTCCGGCAGGAGAAATCAGCTGTCTATGGAATCGGCGCGGATCCGAAGCTGGCTCACAAATCCGGTTTCTTCGTCGGTCTCACTGCCTATTTCCAGAGTGCCTGTAACGGTAATGGGGGTATCATAGGGGAGTGCAGTGATGGGGTCGTCTACTTTGACGACGATGATGTTATCAGGCCAGTCTGCGTCGCTGGAACAGAAGGGGCAGACGGACATAGGGACTTCAGTGAGCACGAAGAAATGTATGGTCGGCGTCAGCGGCGGTGCCATATAGCCTGACACGGTCACCGTGCCGCCTTCAAGGCTCTTTGTCTTGTCGGAAAATGTCAGCCCATCGGCGGACCAGCCGGAATAAATTTCATCGAAGGATAATTCTTCCGCTTCCGCCGTGGGGAATGACATAAGCAGGGCCAGGGCCATAAAGGAAATCAAAAGAATGCGTTTCATGGTTGTATCCCTGGAAATGGATTTCCCGGATTACTTTTTGCTCTTGTTGGCATCGATGCCCAAAGCTCTCATCATGCCGAAGAATACTTCCGTGTTGTCCATGGTGCCGTGGAAATATTCGGAGCCCGGGCCGCCGGCGTTGAGGAGGATATCATCAGCGGAATGGCATTCCTGGGGATCGTCCTTCGGCGTGTTAGCAGGCATCAGTTCTGCCGGGTCGCCGGGGTGGATGCGGGCGGGGTTGGCTTTGGAGGAAGCGGAAGATACCTGATGGTATTCCACCTTGTCGCCGTTCTGCACGGCCTCTTCCTTCGTCTGCTTCACAGCCAGTGCCGGCGGGGTGGGGGTCTTCATGAAATGGTAGTTTTCATAGTATTCCGGATGGTTGGCGTACTGGATGGCCAGTGTCACATCGGGATCCGGATTATCGGGGAAACCGTCATGGTCGGCATCCTTGAAGGTGGGGAAAATGGAGTTGGCGTAAACCCGTACTGCCTCCGTGCCTTTTTTGCCGTCCCTTTCATGGTAGGTACCGCTGATGGAAATCCCGTGGGCGTGGTCTGCAAGAACGATGATGAGTGTGTTATCCCCGTGTTCCTTTGCCCATTTTTCCGCATATTCGATGGACTTGTCAAATTCGATGGTATCGTAGGCCGCCCGCTGCCAGTCCATGACGTGGAGCTGCTTATCAATGGAAGCCCCTTCAATCATGGCAAAGAAGCCGTTGGGATTCTTCGACAGGATATCCAGAGATTTCTTCGTCATATTCATCAGGTTCGGCTGGTCGTCGAATCCCTTCAGCACCTTCGGATTCTTCAGCATTTCACGGTCGATGTATACGTTCATGGTGCCGGTGTGGAAAAGTCCCAGGAGCGGCTTGTCGGAAGGCGCCGCCATCATTTCTTTGGAAGTGCTGACGAAGGTGTATCCCAGATCCTTGAAGTCCTGGATAATGTTGTCATTATCCTTTCTCTTGGAACCGGGCACGGACTTGGGGAGATAGCGGGAAGAGCCGCCGCCCATAATAACGTCAGGACGGTGATAGGCATCCAGATAGCTCTTCGCCAGGAAATCCTGGTTAGCCCTTCTTCTGGTATGGCCGATCATGGCAGCAGGGGTGGCGTCGGTGGATTCTGCCTGGGTAATGATACCGATGGACATACCTCTGGTACGCTTCAGGATTTCAGAAATATTTTCTACCTTCGGATCATCGAAGGGATCCTTTGTGGAGTCTTCATACACGCCCATGGCATTCACCACGGACTTATGGCCGGTAGCATAGGCGGAAGCGGAGTTCGCACTGTCGGTGACCAGGGAATCGTAGCCGGAGGTAGTAATCACTGCGTTATGTTCCAGCTTCTCCATGGCCAAGAGATCATTGTACTTGCCGTTGGTCATGCCCTTGGACAGAATGCGGGCCACCTCACGGGCCTGGAGGGACATGCCGTCGCCTACGAAGAGGATGACATTTTTCGCCCTCTTCTGCGCCTTTTCCTGTACCACCTCATAGCCTGCTCCTGCATAGGAAGTGCCGAGGCTGTCCTTTGCATTCACCGTCACTGCCATTTTTCCGGTCTTCGGGAAATCCACATCATCGATGCGGTACGAAGTCACTCCGTTTCCCAGATCCTTCGTCACCGCCGGCTTCCCGAAGAACTTATCCGCCGGAACACCGTTCACCTTCACATCCACATTCTGCAGATTCTTTGCGTTGGACACTTCCACGTCGAAATCAAAACGGGCCCCTGCCCAGAACTTGGCATTATCTACCGGAAGAATCCGGATATCCGCTGCCTCAGAAGGAAACACGCCCCCGAAAAGGGCACCTCCTGCCAGAAGACCGCAAACTGCTGCTTTCATCCAAGTTTTCTTCATTCCTTTGCTCCTTCCATAGATGAATACATCATCATTTGTATTGTTGTTGTTCTGCATACCATGGTATAAGGAAAATGAAACAGTCGAGAAAGAGCTTTGTACAGGAAAAGAAAAAATAAAATTAGAAATTCCATAAAATCATAAAATTTTTGACATTTCCCGCCTTTGTGTAAAAAAAGAGAAAAAGGAGACACGGCTTCGCCATGAAGGGGGGCGCGCCTGCCGGCGCAGGTTGTGAAGAAGGGTTGTGTTCGCTGGCGCTCAGGGGGCTGGAAAAAAATTCAGAGGGTTCATAAGGTTCAGAGGGAAAGCGCCCTTTGGGCGCAAAGGGGCGCGGCTGGCGCCGCAGGTTACGGCCTGCTGACGCAGGCAGGTTGTGTAGAAGGGTTGTGGGGGGAAAGGTTCAGAGGGTTCGGCCCGCCTTTGGCGGGCTGGTTCAAAGGGTTCAAAGGGGTGTGGATTGCCGCTTCGCGGCAATAAGTATTATATGCCGCTGGAGCGGCCCCCTTCCACTGTGCACATCCTGCAGAGGATGTGCAAGTCAGCCAAAGTTGGCGCATAGCCTGCCCATTAAGGCGCTTTCCTTTTATTTGGCTGACCGTGTACGCGGTCCCCTCACCCCCGAGTGCGGGGTGGGCAAGGCGTTACGGGGCTTGCATTTGTACCACTATGGCTCCCCCCGTCATTTCGAGCGGTGGTACAAGCCGGTATGAATCCTGCATTACGATGGAGCTAGTGAAAGGGAGTCGAGAAATCTCCCTGCAGAACGCTGCCTTTCGATTGGTCAGCCTACTAAAAGGAAAGCCTCTCTATATTTCTTGTTTCCCCTTGAGGGGAGCGGCAAAAGGGTGTAAGAGGGTAAGAATAATTATGATACTCCTTCGCCAGTTTATGCAGGGCCAAATTCCTCTGACTGTGGATGTCCTATGCGGGACCTCCACAACAGCGAAGAATCTTGGTACGCGCCGCCAATGACTCATCTGTCACTAAAAACCAGTTGGCAGGAATTGGCCACTATCGTGGCCACCCCCCTATCCGGCTGCGCCGGACTCCCCCCTATTCAGGGGGGAGAATCAATCTCTCTCCGCTTTCCTGCAGTGACATATGTGGCACATTGCGCAGCGCCAAAGGGGAACAGCTTTTCTGCGCCCGCCAGGGCAGTTGTATGTTTTTTTATCATAATGGCGCCCTTCATTTTTAAAGGCGCCACCTTCATTTACCATTCACAAATTTACAATTTACCATTTTTAATAAGGCGCCCCCTCTTGCTTTCGGGAATATCGGTAAGCCCCATCCGCCCCCTGAGCGAAGCGACGCAACCCTCAGCCCGCGCGTAAGCGCAGGGCTGTCGCCCCTCCGCCGAAGGCGGACTCCCTCTTGCAGTCAGGAATACAGCCCAGCGGTAAGCGGACAGCCGACAGCAGATAATCTTGCACTCTCCTCCCTCCATTTGCTATGATATCCACATGAAATCCCATTTCATGAAAGGACATACCTATGACAGCAGACAGAAAGAAAGGCATACTCTCCGCCTCCCTGGGCTCCATCTTCTGGGGCAGCAGCGGCATTGCAGGCCAGTTTCTACTTATCAATAAGAATATAGCCCCTGAGTGGCTTACCTTTTTCCGGCTCCTTACCGCCGGATTTCTTTTGCTCCTTTTCGCCCGTTTCCTGCATGGAAATATCGGCGCCATCTGGAAGGACAGAAAGGACCGGAACACCCTTCTCATCTTCAGTATCTTCGGCATGCTGGGCACCCAGTACGGCTACTTTGCCTCCATCAGCGCCAGCAACGCCCCCACCGCCACCATTCTGGAATACCTCATGCCCATCCTTATCATCTTCTGGTACTGCCTGACCGAAAGGCGGTGGCCCCGCAGGCGGGAAATTTTCTGTACCATCTTTGCCGTGGCCGGCACCGCCCTCATTGCCACCGGCGGCAGCTTCCGGAGCCTGGCCATTTCTGAAAAGGCCCTCTTCTGGGGCCTCCTCTCCGCCCTGGCCTGCGCCCTCTACACCGTGGCGCCGGTAAAAATCATCAAGAAATACGGCGCCCCCCTGGTGGTGGGCTGGGGCATGTTCCTGGCCTCCTTCTTCCTCATCCCCGTGGCAGCCTTCACCCCCTTCACCGGCTCCATAGACACGCCGGTGCTCCTGGCCTTCGCCTATGTAGTCCTCTTCGGCACCATCTGCTCCTTCGTCCTCTACCTGGGAAGCGTGGCCTACATCCTCCCCACCGAAGCCAGCATTATCTCCGCCATCGAACCCTTCTCCTCCATCATCTTTGCCTTCCTCATCTTCCATCTCCTCATGAACCCCTGGCAGCTTCTCGGCATGGCCCTCATCATCCTGGCCGTAGGCGCCGTGGCAGGGAAATAGGGGGGGCGGCGGAAGGACGCAAAGGGGCGCGGCTGGCGCCGCAGGTTATGGCCTGCTGACGCAGGCAGGTTGTGTAGAAGGGTTGAGGAAAAAGGTTCTTAAGATTGACACCCGCTTTGCGGGCGAAGGTTCTTAGGTTTGACGGCCCCTGTGGGGCCGAGGGTTGTGGATTGCCGCCTATCGGCGGCAATGATTATAAAGTCAGCGTTACGGAGCTTGCCCGGCGGGAAGTCTGGCGCCTGAACCTCCATGCTTTGGAAATACGGCCCATCGGAAAGCGGATAGCTGTCCCACCGTCTCACTTCCCACTGTCTCCCAGCCCACTAAAAAATACCGGTCGGCGGGAAGGGCGGAAAACGAAATCCGCTTCACACTTATAATTTCATTAGGGAAGCGCTGATTAAATCACTGTCTGCTTTTATTCTTGAATTTTTATGCAATGCAAGGAATGGGACGACGCGAATAGCGAGCTATTTAGTGCATGCTGAATAACTATTTATGATTGAATATATTAGATGCTACTGAGATTTTACGTGTAATATGGTATAATATATGCATAGTTAATTTTAGCATCCCCAGATTTTCTTTG
>NZ_CALGPS010000145.1 GCF_937959425.1 uncultured Dialister sp. | reverse complement strand
AATTGGCTAAAAAAGCTGAGCTAAAAATGGTCAAAATTGCCGGGCTCTAACACGGTGAATTGGCCACTGGCGTGACCACCCCCTATCCCGCTTCGCGGGACTCCCCCCTATTCAGGGGGGAGAATATAACCCCTCTATGTCTACCTGCAGAGTCATGTGGCACAATGCTGCGCGTCCATAGTGCCCCCGCTTTAGCGGGGGAAAGGTGGTGCCGTAAGGCACCAAAAGGGGTGCATTTCCAACGGGCGTCAGCCCGGTTGTATGGTTTTCCTAGTACACTAGCACACCAGCTCACTACACCGGTTTTATCATATTAGCGCCCGATTATGTCAAAAGAGGGCGTCTCCTTCATTTACCATTTACAATTCACCATTTACCATTTCCTCAGGGCGCCCACCAAGGCAGATAGCCGACAGCTGACAGCCGATAGCCGGTACTAGTTCACCAGCCCACTAGCCACCAGCCACTAGATCTGCGCCGTCAGGCGCTCCCCGGACCCGATCCCGGTCCCGACCCCAGCGGCTCTGCGGCTGCCTTCATTCCTTCGCCTGGTGCACCACGATCTGGGGGAAGGGAATATCTATACCGTTTTTATCGAAGGCTTCTTTCACTTTAATGTAGAGTTCATTCTGGGCGTCAAAGTATTTCTGCCTGTCCACCTGGGCTCTGACGTAGATACGGATGGAAGATTCCGCCATGGCGCTGACGTAGATGGGGAGGTTTTCTTTATTGAGCACATAGCCGTCTTCTGTGAATATCTTTTTCAGAAGGGCGATGCAGGCCGGCAGGTCGGTGCTGTAGCCTACGTCGAAGGTGAATTCCAAGTTCCTTGTTTCAAAGGCGGAGAAGTTCTTAATGACGCTGTTAATGAGGGAAGAGTTAGGGATGACGATCATCTGGTTGCCCAGGGTAGAGATGAGAGTGTACATAATGCGAATGTCGGTGACGGTGCCCTGGTTTGTGCCTACCTGGATGTAGTCCCCTACCCTGAAGGGGCGGAAGATGAGGATGAAAATGCCGGAGGCCACGTTGCCGATATTGTCCTTGAGGCCCAGACCGATGGCCAGGCCTACGCCGCCGAAGGCTGCGGCCAGGGTGCCTGCCGCCACGCCGGCGGTGCCCAGGGCTACGATGGCCACGATGGCCAGGCAGAAGAAGAAAATGATTTCTGCAATGAATGTTTTCGCAGAGGGATCCACGTTGCTTCTTTCCAGGATATGTTCCACTGCCTTTCGGATGTATCGGCAGATGATATATCCCACAATGAAGAGGATAATGGCTTCGATGAGATCCAGGCCCTTGGTGAGGGCAAACATTTTCAAATCGCTCATGAATTTGGCGGTAATGCTGATTTCATCAGTCACTACCTTGGTTACTGCATTGGTTTCCAATGAAAAAATCCTTTCTGTGAAATGAAATGGCAGGAAATGATATTTCTTCTATTTTATCATATCGGGCAAAAGAAAAGCGGCCTCCTCATGGAATGCCGCTTTTGCTCTGTATCGTTTACGCCTTTTCAGCCGCCTGTTTTTCGCCGGCTGCAATAATGTTTTCAATCACCATGGTGGTGGTAACGCTTCCTACGCCGCCGGGAACGGGGGTAATGGCGCCGGCTGTTTCGGAGACAGGGCCATAGTCCACATCTCCCACTGTTTTACCGTTTACCCGGTTAATGCCTACGTCGATGACCACGGCTCCCGGTTTCACCATATCCGCCGTCACCGCCCCTGCGTGACCCAGGGCAGCCACCAGGATGTCCGCGCTCTTTGCGATTTCCTTCAGGTTCTTCGTATGTGAGTGGCAGATGGTGACGGTGGCGTTTTTCTTCAGGAGCATGAGGGAAACGGGTTTCCCGATGACATTGCTCCTTCCGATAATAACTGCCTTTTTTCCGTCGGGATCGATGCCGTAGTGGTCAAGGATGGCCATAACCGCCCTTGGCGTGCAGCCGAAGAGTCCTTCTTTCCCGGCGAAGAGCCTTCCTGCGTTGGTGTCGGTGAGGCCGTCCACATCCTTGTCCGGATTGATAAGGGCAATCATCTTTTCCGCGTTGATGCCCTTGGGGAGGGGCATCATCATGAGGATGCCCGTGATTTCCCGGTCATAACTCAAATCGGAAATGAGATTTCCCAGTTCTTCCTCTGTCACATCGTCGGATTCCCGGAAGATTTCCGCTTCCATGTCGTAGCTCTTGGCCACTTTCTGCATGAAGGAGGCGTACATGGCAGAGGGTTTGCTGCTCCCTGCCAGAACGATGGCCAGTTTCGGTTCATAGTGTTTTGCTCTCAGGGCCTCCAGCCTTCCTCGGAGCACCTTTTCCAGGGAGGCGGCCGTTTCTTTTCCGTCCAGTATGTCTGCCATATCAGAAGAGTCCTGTAATATGACCATCGTCGTCTACGTCGATCCGTTCAGCTGCCGGACGTTTCGGCAGGCCCGGCATGGTCATCACCTTGCCGGTGAGAACCACTACGAAACCGGCGCCGGCGGAAATCCTGACTTCCCGTACATGAAGGGTGAAGCCGGAGGGAGCACCCAGTTTGGTGGGATCATCGCTGAAGGATGCGGGGGTCTTGGCAATGCATACGGGCACGTCTTTGAAGCCCATTTCTTCAATATGCTTCAGTTCCTTTTCAGCGGCGCTGTCATATTGCACGCTTCCTGCGCCGTAGATTTCCTTGGCAATGGTTTCAATCTTTTCCTTCAGGGAAAGGTGGATATCATAGAGAGGCTTGTAGGAAGAGCCTTTGTCGATGGCTTCCAGTACCTTTCTTCCCAGGTCCAGGCCCCCTTTGCCGCCGTCTACGAAGACCGTGGACTCAGCCACCGGAACCCCTGCTTCGGCGCAGGCATCTTCGATGACCTTCTTTTCCTCTGCCGTGTCGCTGGGGAACATATTCAGAGCCACCACAATGGGGAGACCGAATTTCTTCAGGTTGGAAATATGACGGAGCAGGTTCGGCAGGCCCCTCTTCACTGCTTCCGGATCCGATTCGGTGAGTTCATTCTTTGCTTTGCCGCCGTTCATTTTCAGGGCACGGATAGTAGCCACCAGAACAGCCGCATCGGGCTTCAGGCCGGCGAAACGGCACTTAATGTCCAGGAACTTTTCCGCCCCCAGATCGGCGCCGAAACCGGCTTCTGTAACCACATAGTCAGCCAGGTGAAGGGCCGTGCGGGTAGCCAGCACGGAGTTGCAGCCGTGGGCAATATTGGCAAATGGACCGCCGTGAATAAAGGCAGGCACATGTTCCAGGGTCTGCACCAGGTTCGGCTTCAGCGCATCCTTCATCAGAGCCGCCATGGCCCCCTGGGCATGGATATCGCCGGCAGTGACAGGCTTGTTATCATAGGTATAGCCTACGATAATCCTTGCAAACCTTTCCTTCATATCCCGGATGGAATCAGCCAGGCAGAGGATAGCCATCACTTCAGAAGCTACGGTAATGTCAAATCCATCTTCCCTGGGAACACCGTTGGCATGGCCGCCGAGACCGACCACGATATGGCGGAGCACCCGGTCATTCATGTCTTCCACCCGTTTCCAAACCACCCGGCGGGGATCGATACCCAGCACATTCCCCTGCTGGATATGGTTGTCCACCATGGCAGCCAGAAGATTGTTGGCAGCAGTAATGGCATGAAGATCACCGGTGAAATGGAGATTGATATCCTCCATAGGCACTACCTGGGAATACCCGCCACCGGCAGCGCCGCCCTTCACCCCCATGCAGGGTCCCAGAGACGGCTCGCGGAGGCAGATCATGGCCTTCTTTCCCAGCTGCGCCAGCGCCTGGCCCAGACCTACGGTGGTAGTAGTCTTCCCTTCCCCCGCAGGAGTCGGGGAAATAGCGGTCACCAGAATCAACCGGCCCATGGGCTTACCTTCCAGCTCCTTCGTCAGCTTCAGAGAAATCTTGGCCTTGTAAGGACCGTAGTTCTCCAAATCCTCAGCCGGAATCCCGATGGAAGCACCGATTTCCGTAATCGGTTTCATTTCTGCTTTCTGTGCAATCTCAATGTCGCTTAACATCTTTTCCACTCCTTCATGCCCAACCAAACTTCTGAATTTGCCTTATAGAAATACTGACCGCATGGCAATCAGCTCTATTCATTATAACACAATGGGGACGGGGGAAGAGTGGGAAGGTTCTTAAGTTTGATGGGCCCTCCGGGCCCAAGGGTTCTTAGGTTTGACGCAGCCTATCGGCTGCGAGGGTTGTGGTGGCGCCCTATGGGCGCAATATAAAATCTGCGTTACGGGGCCTCCCTCTTGTGTCACCAGTGCTGCAGGACGGAGAGTCAAAACCTTCTTCTGGAAGACGACAGTCCTGCAGAGGACTGTCGAGTCGGGCTAATATTCGAGTATAGCCTGCCCCACAGGGGAAACGACTCACTGGATTCTCAGGTCGCTCATGCTCCCCTACAGCACGGCTATCACCGACTCACAATAATTTGTGCGTCGCTTTGCTCCTGCAAATTATGTTCGCTGGTGTGACTCCAGTTCGCTGTGCACACACAAAGCGAACACCTTAATGCCCGGCCGTTGGTGTCGCCGCAGGCGACGGAGGATAGCAGGCCTTTCGCAGAAAGGCCGAGGCCCCATCGGGGCCTGATGTGACACATTCGTGAAAATCCGCCTATCGGCGATGCCTTTGCACAGCAAAGTGTTCCTCAGCCCTATCGGGCAGCTCCTTCCAGAGGAAGGAGCCTGCGTTACGGAATTTCCTTTCTGCTGCATAAATCGTGCTAAACATTCTACTGAATTGGCCACCTCCGGTGGCCACCCCCTATCCGGCTGCGCCGGACTCCCTCCACGGGAAAGCGTCTCACTTGGTTCTCAGGTCGCGTTGCTCCCCTACGAACCAAGTTCGCTTGCCACCCTATTCAGGGGGGAGAATAGGTTTCTCTATACTTCCCATAGAGTCATGTGGCACAATGCTGCGCGTCCATAGTGCCCCCTGAACAGGGGGAAAGGTGGTGGCGCAGCCACCAAAGGGGGTGCCGCATTTCCATCGCCCGCCAGGGCGGTTTTATGGTTTTATCATAATGGCGCCCCACATATTTCCCAAAAGGCGCCCACCATGGTCTTTGCCCCCTGAGCTACAGCGACGCAACCCTTGGCACCGAGGGCCGTCAGGCCCGATGGATGCCATACGCCCCTCTGCGGCCAAAGGCCGCAGGCCCCTTCGGGAATACCGACCAGCCCACGAGCCACTAATTTATCCCGATCCCGATCCTGATCCCGATCCCAGCCGCTCCGCCCCCCTCTGAACTCTTACGCCCTTCCGGGCATGTAAAAAAGCAGCGCCTCCTGAAGAGAAGCGCTGCTTTTTATTTCAATCATGGTGAGAAAAATGCACTTTTACATTATCTCCCCTTTTCACTCTGGCTCCGATGCCCGGATCCTGTTTATCTGCGTACCCGCTGCCATCGGGCTGGAATCCCAGGCATGCTCTGGTAAGCCATTCGCCTACATCTCTCATGGACCAGCCGGTGAAGCTGGGGAGGCGGAATTCTTTTTCATTGTCTCCCGGCAGTTTGGGCTTGTAGAGCTCGATGGGCCGGTCTTTGGGCTTGGCGTGGATGGTCTGGTCGTCAATGGTGGGCACTTTGAGGTAGCGCATGATCTGGGTCATGGCTTCCTTGAATACCGGCGCTGCCACCTGGCCGCCGTAGTAGGTGCCCTTTGGCGTATCCAGCACTACCAGACAGATGGCCTTGGCATCTTCTGTTGGGCCGAAGCCACAGAAGGAGGCAATGTACTGGCCTTTCAGGTAGCCGCCGTTCACCGGGTCCAGTTTCTGGGCAGTACCGGTTTTGCCGGCCATATGGTAGCCCGGCACTTTGGCGTTGGCACCGCCGCCTTCGGAAACTTCTTTTTCCATCATATCTTTCACGTCATCCGCTACTTTCTTGGAAATAGGATCTCCGCTGTATTCCACCGGCGTCACTTTGTAATCGCTGCCGTCGGCATTTTTGATAGCTTCGATAATATGGGGCTTCACCATTTTCCCGCCGTTGGCAATGGCGCTGTAGGCCTGCACCATCTGGAGAGGGGTGACGGCAATGCCCTGGCCGATGGACATGGTGGCCACGTCGATGGGGCGCATGTCCTTCGGTTCAAAAAGGATGCCGCTGCCTTCACCGGGAAGTTCGATGCCCGTAGGTTTTCCGAAGCCGAATTTCTTGGCGTACTCAGTCAGTGTATCTCCGCCGGTAAGGAGACCGATGTGGGCGAAACCGGTATTGATGGAGAATTTCAGGATATCCACCAGCCGCACGTCACCGTAGGATTCATCGTTCCAGTTCCGGATGGCATGGCCGGAGGCCCATACGGCACCGGGGTCGTGCCACACCCGCTGGGTGTCGTAGGTGCCGGCTGACAGAGCTGCAGAGGCAATAATGGGCTTGAAGGTGGAGCCCGGTTCGTAAATATCCACCACCGCCCGGTTCTTGAACTGTGCCTCCGCCGCTTTGTCGTAATGGTTGGGGTCATAGGACGGCCTGTTTCCCAAAGCCAGGATAGCCCCGGTCTTGGGATCCATGACGATGATAATGCCGCCGGAAGCATGGGTGGAAGCCATAGCCCGGTCCAGCGCTCTTTCCGCGTAGAACTGAATGTTCTGGTCAATGGTAAGGTATACTGATTTTTCCTTCTTTGCCTTGTAGGGCGCCATGGCCGATTTCAATATGGGATTTCCTCTGGCGTCGGTAAGTATGTGCTGCTTATTTGCCCCGCCGCGGATAAGGCTGTCCAGGGACATTTCCAGCCCGTCCAGACCCTTGTCGTCCAATCCTACGAAGCCAAGCACATTGGCGGCCATGGAGCCGTTGGGATAGAAGCGGCGGCTTTCATCGAAGAAGCCGAAGCCCTTCCAGCCCTTTTCCTTAATGAGGGCGATAACCTTATCCGAATCTTCGGGGTCCATAATCCGTTCCATCCATACGAAACGGGTGTCCTGGGACAGGTCCTTTTCCAAATCCGCTTCCTTCCGGTGAAGGAGCGGCGCCAGCTCCTTTGCCGCTTCTGCGGGGCTCACATTCATGGTGCCAGGGTCCGCGTAGAAAGATTTCACCATAATGGAAAAAGCCAGTTCCCTGCCGTTCCTGTCATAAATGGTGCCTCTGGGAGAATAGAGGGTCTGCACCCCTTCCGTCTGGTTCATAGCCATTTCCTCATAGTAATGGCCCCGCACAATCTGCACCCACATGAGACGAAGGAGCAAAAGACCTCCTATGAGGCAGATGAAAAAGGAAAGCTTGACGCTTCTCTTCCTCATCCTATTTCTGGGCAGTTCCTTCCTCATGGTCCCTTCTCCTCTTAAACCTTACTGCTGCGTCATAAAGGGCAGCAGGATTATTTTCCAGATTTCCGTTCTGCACGCGGAGGAGAAGATTTTTCATTCCTTCCCCCACCATGCTCCCCAGCACCTGGGGTACATTCTTATCATAATGGAGCTCACGGGTAGTCACCGGCACGGATAAAGCCAGATCCTCCATATACCGGCCGAAGGCGCTGTGGCCTTCAGTAGCGGAAAATGGCCGTCCGCAGCCGATAATGTCCGCATTTCCCAGATCCGTCATCTGATGGAAAGCCTCCGCCATATCCTTGGACGAGCGGAAAACGCCCTTCCTGGCCAGGCCCCTCACCCATTTCAGTCCGTTGGCTTCGCCGAAATTGGCGAAATAGTGAAATTTCATGTGATTTTCCACCAGCCAGACCACCCGGTCTGTGAAATCGGCGGGCATCTGCCAGCGGGTCAGGATTTCACGGGCCATCAAGGCCCCTTCCGTGTCATGACCGTAATCGGTGAGCTTTCCCTTCCGCACCGCCCGGATACCGGGCATTCCTTTTCCCACATCGTGGAGAAGAGCCGCCCAGCGGTTCAAAAGCAGGGGCGATGAAGCATCCACCACAGCCAGGGTATGGTACCAGCCGTCATACTTGTGGAATTCCTTCTGCTGAGGAAGTCCCACCAGATGGGAAAGCTCCGGCAGAATAGGAACGGGCCGGTAAACGCCGTTCTCCTTCACCCGGCAGCTCCTGTCGCAGAGCCCGGTGCGTACCATAAGATCCAGCCCCCGGGCTGCATGGGCCGTCACCAGAAGACGGTTCACCTCATCCCGCACCCGTTCCAGAGAAAGCCCTTCCACCCGGGGAAAGGCCCCTTCCATGCCCTCCACCAGACTTTTGTCCGCCATGAAATCAAGCTGCCCCAGAAAACGGCAGGCCCGGAAAAGCCGAAGGGCATCCTCTTTGAAACGGCTCTCCGCATCCCCTACGGTGCGGAGCTTCTTATTCTTCAAATCACGAAGACCATGGAAATAGTCATAAAGGCATCCGTCCGCATCCACCGCCATGGCATTCACCGTGAAATCCCGGCGGCTCACATCCTCCTTCAGCGTATCGGAAAAAGAAACCTCCGACGGCCTGTGGGAATCTTCGCCGTAAAACTCCCTGCGAAAAGTGGTGACCTCATAGGACTTTCCCTCCCGCACCACAATCACCGTACCAAAACGACGTCCTCCGCCGTCAATGGCCTTCCAGCCGGCAGATTTGGCAATGGAAACGATTTCATCAGGACGGGCAGACGTCGTTATATCCCAGTCATGGGGCACAAGACCCATGAGAAGATCCCGCACGCAGCCCCCCACCACATAGGCCTCTTTCCCCTCATCATTCAATTTTCGAAGGATACAGAGCGCCCCTTCATCGATTTTCCCTGCCCGCTCATCTTCCCTGTCACCGTCAAAAGAAGAATCCCGGAAATGGGAAATCACGCGGCCAATCAGATTCATAGAAATGCCTTCCCTGAGAAATGCTCCTGCCGGAATGCAGAAAGCCTTTAAATTCAATAGTTGTATACCCTATTATATACTTTTCACAAGAACGAGGAAAGGGGGCGACCGCTCCGCGGGCGCCGTAAGGTTCTTAAGATTGACCGGCCATTGGACACGCCTACGGCGTGAGGGTTCAAAAGGTTCAAAAGGTTCTTAGGTTTGACGCCCGCTTTGCGGGCGAGGGTTGTGGATAGCCGCCTACGGCGGCT
>NZ_CALGPS010000144.1 GCF_937959425.1 uncultured Dialister sp. | reverse complement strand
CATCGTAATGACATGTACTTTCTGAATTCTTCTTAACGCAATAGCATTGCCCGCAGGCGGGGGGACAATAAGATGGGTGGAAACTTAAGAACCTTTAATCAATAGGAGTTGTTATCATGCATTTTTCCAAGGGATTTTTCCCGCTTCTTCTTTTTCTGGCAGCCGGCGCTTTAATCGGTGGCATTCTTGGCCAGGTGATGGAAGGGGTTAATTTTGTAGGCCTTATGCCTTATCTGACGCAGACCTTTGAGATTTTTGACCTGAAGGACATTTTCCTGAACCTGGGGATTATCCAGTTTCATTTCGGCCTTCGGTTTGCGCCGAATCTGATCAGCATTGCCGGTATTCTGATTGCGGCGTGGCTGTACAAGAAGTTCTGACTTTCTTATTTCATACAATTCCATAGAGTCGTCCATTGATGAGGTGAACACCATGCTCATAAAGGAAATGCGAAGCGAAGATAAACCGAGAGAACGATTTCAAATATCTCCCCGGCTTGCCAGTAACACAGACCTGGTGGCCATCCTTTTGCGTACCGGCCGGCAGGGCCATTCTGTGATGGAAATCGCCAAGGAGGTGGTGGACCTTCTGGAGCAGGAAACAGGAATCAATGGCTATGAAGACCTCAACTGGCGTGATCTAACGGATATCAAGGGCATAGGACCGGACAAGGCTGTCACTATCTGCGCTGCGGTGGAACTGGGCCGCCGGCTTTCTCTTATCTGCGATAAAAGAAAGCTGGTCAGTTTCAGCGCGCCGGATAAGGTGGCAGCTTTTTTCATGGAAAAACTGCGCCATGAAAACCAGGAACATTTTGTCACCGCCTATGTGAATGTGAAGAACCGCCTGCTGGGATACCGTATTATTACTAAAGGAAATCTGAACGCTGCGCCGGTGGATATCAAGGAAGCCCTGAAATGGGGCATCCGCTACAAGGCTTACGGCCTCATCCTGGTCCACAACCATCCCTCCGGCTACCCGGAGCCTTCCGAAGAGGATCTGGACATTACCAAAGCTTTCGCCGCTGCAGCCAAACTGCTGGATATGGAAGTACTGGACCATGTGATCATAGGGGACGGAACTTTTGTGAGCCTCCATGAGAGAGGATGTCTGTGAGGGAGAGAGGCAGTGCGGCACAGCCCCTTTTGTATATCAGCTGCCACAGGCAGCATGCCTTTGGCAATCCCCCCTCGCCACTGCGTGGCCCTCTCCCCCCTGA
>NZ_CALGPS010000143.1 GCF_937959425.1 uncultured Dialister sp. | reverse complement strand
CAGATTCACGCGCTTAGATATAGAATTCATGGTCCAGATTCCTGGGCCCATTATAGCAGGCCGGCGCCCGCCTCATCGGCGGCTGCTGCCGCACCACGCCGGAGGATATCCGGAAGGTGGCGGAGTACCGGCAGGAACTGATGGGAGAGTAGCAGGGGCTGACGGCTGCTTCCGGCTTTCGGCTGGGCTGTATTCCTGATGGGGCCCACGCCTTTCGGCGTGGAGGGGCGACAGCCCAGCGCTGCCGCGCAGGCTGAAGGTTGTGTTCGCTTTCGCTCAGGGGGCTGACACCGGCCGTTAGTTGTCGGCTGTCGGCTGTCCGCTTCCCGCCGGACACTGTCATTCTGAACGCAGTGAAGAATCTCTGTGCGTGTCGTTAGTGATATCAATGCCGAGAAATACTAGGGAAGCACTGATTAATTCGTAGAATCGAATTTCATATGTATTTTTTATCCAATACTTCGTCATAAGTCTCCTTAAATAGCTCGCTATTCGCGTCAACTTATTCCTCGCATTGAATAAAAATACAAGAATGAAATCCGATAACGATTTAATCAGCGCTTCCCTAGTCGGCGGGAAGACATGAGACCATCAGACGATAGACATCAGAAAACAGTATTCCCGAAAGCAAGAAGGACAATCCCGCCGCCTTTGGCGGCATACAAAACTCATCGCCCGTAAGGGCGATACCACAACCCTCGGGCCCGAAGGGTCCGTCAAACTTAAGAATCCTCCGGACGACAGACCGGTCAATCCGTTGAACCCTGTCCATCTACAACTTGCGGGCCCTATGGGCCCGCCCCCCTTTGGTGCCTGACGGCACCACCTTTACCCAAAGGGAAGCGTGTCACACGATTCTCAGGTCGCTTGTTCTCCCCTACGAATCGTGTTCCCTTGCCACCCCGCAAGCGGGGGGACAACAAAGCTCCGAAAGGTGGTAACCTCATATGTGGCTCTAAGCAAAGCACGGGGTGTTCTGCTCCCGCTTGCGGGGTGGCAAAGGAACTGGAGTCACTCCAGCGAACTGGATTCGTAGGGGAGCCTGAGCGACCTGAGAATCCAGTGAGTCGGTGATAGCCATGCTGTAGGGAGCCATAGGCGACTGAGAATCCAGTGACATGCTTCCCTTTGGGTAAGTCCCGCGCAGAGGGAAAGGGGGAGGCGAGCGGAGCGAGCCATGCCGCCGATAGGCGGCATTAAAAACTTATTGCCGCGAAGCGGCAATCCACAACCCTCGGGCCATAGGCCCGTCAAACCTAAGAACCTTCGCCCGCGAAGCGGGTGTCAATCTTAAGAACCTTTTTCCGTGGCCCTTCTACACAATCTGCCGCCGACAGGCGGTCCCAACCTGCGGCGTCAGCCGCCCCCCTCACGCCCAAAGGGCGCAGAACCCTTTGAACCCTTTCTCCCTATCATGTATAATAAAGCCATCGTATCGAAAGGTCTTATTTCAAAGGAGCAGTGAAGTATATGCAGGGCGGCGACGCGGACGAGTTTATCGATTATTTGAATGACGGGGAGGCCTCGGTGAGGCACCGGGGGTATGTGTACCGGTTTTCGGGGCTGAAGTTTCATCCCGGACGGAATACCTACAGCATGAGCGTGGAGAAGTACCGCTTTTCCAAAGAGCCCTTCGAGGAGTTCATGGAGCTGGTGTATTACTATGAGTCCGACGACGGGGAGGATGTGCTGAACCATGTGACGGAGGATATCCTGTGGGACGGGAAAACTTTCTATGAACTGGAGAAGGCACTTACCTGGATCGACTGGTAAAAATCCTCTTGACTTCCCTATTTTCCAATGGTATAGTTAATTCAACTTCATAAAGGCTGTGAAGAGAAGAGTACATGAAATAGTCCGGCAAAGAGAGCTCCGTCAGGTGAAAGGGAGTGCGGATGGTTTGATGGAAGATGGCCTCTGAGCCTGGTGCGCTGAATCGTGAGGCGGCCCGGGAGCTCCCGTTACAGAGACAGGGTATCAAGGCATAGGCCGGCGTACCTTATGAGACTGGTGAAGCGATTCACCGGTGAAATTGGGTGGTAACACGGTCCTCCGTCCCTTTCGGGATGGGGGATTTTTTGTATATTATATATGTATTATATAGGAGGTTTTATTATGAACTGGAAGAAAACACTTGCCCTTTCCCTGGCAGCCCTGGCTGTAGCCGGCGCCATTTCCGGCTGCGGCGGCAGCGACAAGAAGGATGCCAAGGCTCCGGCGGAAAAGAAGGAAATCACCGTAGGCATTACCCCTGGCTATTCTGAAAAGGTGATGGAATTTGTAGCCCAGGAAGCAGAGAAACAGGGCCTCAAGGTAAATATCAAGTCCTTCTCCGACTATGTCACTCCAGACCAGGCTCTGGCTGCCGGCGACATTGACCTGAACTCCTTCCAGCACGGCCCCTTCCTGGATGCCTTCAATGAAAAGAACGGCACCAAGCTGGTTTCCATCGGCAATACCTACCTGGCTCCCCTCCGTATTTATTCCAGCAAGCTCACCAGCATTAAAGACGTTCCCGACGGAGCCAAGGTGTCTATCCCCAACGATCCTTCCAACGGCGGCCGCGCCCTGCTCCTTCTGGACCATCAGGGTCTCATCAAGCTGAAGGAAGGCACGGATCCCACCAAGGCTGTGGTAGGCGATATTGCTGAAAACCCGAAGAACCTGCAGATCATCGAACTGGAAGCAGCCCAGCTGCCCCGTTCCCTGGATGATGTGGCCATTTCCGTCATCAACGCAGGCTACGCAAAATCCGCAGGCCTTGACTCCAAGACCGCCCTGGCTACCGAAGACAACACATCCCCCTATGTGAACATCATCGCCGCCAGAGAACAGGATAAGGACAATCCCACCTACCAGAAATTCGTGAAGATTTTCCAGAGCGAAGCAGTCAAGAAATATATTAACGATAACTTCAGCGACGGACTGATTCCGGCGTTTTAATGGACCCTTCGGGTCCAAGGGTTGACTGGCCTTCGGCCTGAGGTTTGACCGGCCCTTTGGGCGGTCGAGTTCTTAAGTTTGACGGGCCCTTTGGGCCCGAGGGTTATGGTATCGCCGCTTCGCGGCGATGATCATATGCCGCCAAAGGCGGCAATAAAATGGCGCCTTTGGCGCCGTACCTCGTCAGTGCAGCTTCACTTTGTAACTACCCTCTGAACCGGCCCGCTCTGTGGGCTGAACCTGTGGTGCCCAGGGACGCAGTCCCGTCGGCATCATGAACCCGGGCGCCTGAGGCGCCTGAACCCTCCTGCGTCCGGGAATACAGCTGCCCGCAACATATGACTCAAAAAGAAAACAGCACCTCCGGGCGCTGTTTTTTCGTGTTACAATGGAGAAAAGGAGGTTATCATGCTTATTCCCTACGCAGCTCCGGCGGAGCCATTTCATAAAGGAACGGAAATCAAAAAATCACTCTTCATCGCCCATCTGGTGCCGGTGGATTCGGAAGAGGAAGCACAGAAGGCACTGGAGGGGTTCCGGAAACAGTACAAGGACGCCACCCATAACTGCTATGCCTGGCGCATCGGCACGGAGAGGGTGCTGGAAAAATCGGGAGACGACGGCGAGCCCCAGGGAACAGCAGGCCATCCCATGCTCCATGTGCTGCAGATGCAGCAGCTCACGAACCTTCTTGCCGTGGTGACAAGATACTTCGGCGGCATCAAGCTGGGTGCCGGCGGTCTGACCCGTGCCTACAGCTCCACCCTGGCGGAGGCAGTGAAAGAGGCCCCCATCGTCCTCTACACCCCCCACCTGCGGTACCGCCTCACCATCCCCTACATGGCGGTGGGTGGATTTGAAAACTATATCAAGGATACGGATATCATCGTCAAAGACCGCTCCTTCACCGACAAGGTGACCGTAGAATTCCTCTGCCTTCCGGAAAATGGAGAAAAGCACATCCGCTTCTTCACCGACCTCACCGGCGGCAAGGCGGAGGTAGAGGAAACAGGGGAAGAGTATGTGAAAATGGAAAGGAAAGGGAGATAGTGAGCTGGTGAGCTGGTGAGCTAGTGGGACAGTGGGACGGCTGTCCGCTATCCGCTATCCGCTATCGGCTGCCGGCTGTATTCCCGAATGCGGGGAGACGTCAGACTGTCAGACTGTCAGACGTACTTTATTCCCGAAAGCAAGAGGGTTCAGGCGCCTTCGGCGCCCGGGTTCTATCGTTCGTGTGCTTCGCACCGAACGATGGGTTCCGCCCGCAGAGCGGGCTGGTTCAGAGGGGAGTGTTGTATGCCGCTAACGCGGCAGAAAAAACTTTACAACCGCGCCTGCGGCGCGGGGAAAAGCGTCCCCCTTTGGTGCCTGCGGCACCACCTTCCCCCCGCGAGCGGGGGGACAACAAAGCTCCGCGAGGCGGTAACCTCATATGTGGCTCTAAGCAAAGCACGGGGTGTTCTGCTCCCGCTTGCGGGGTGGCAAGCGAACACGATTCGTAGAGGAGCGGTAGCGACCTGAGAATCGTGTGAGACGCTTTCCCGTGGAGAAGTCCCGCGAAAACGGTCAGCCAGACAAAAGGAAGGCGCCTTAATGGGCAGGCTAGGCGCCAACT
>NZ_CALGPS010000142.1 GCF_937959425.1 uncultured Dialister sp. | reverse complement strand
CTTCGAAAATCCGCTATCCTCCGTCGCCTGCGGCGACACCTCCTTCCAGAGGAAGAAGGCTTTGGCTCTCTGTAACGCAGCACTTGTGACACACGAGGGGAGAACGTAACGCAGGCTCCTTTCTCAGAAAGGAGCTGGGCGAAGCCCTGAGGATAGGTCCGAATAATGCTCTTTGCACCTATGTGCCACATCAGGCCCCTTTGGGGCCTCGGCCTTTCTGTGAAAGGCCTGCTATCCTCCGTCGCCTGCGGCGACACCAACGGCCGGGCATTAAGGTGTTCGCTTTGTGTGCAGGCTATACTCAAATAAGAGCCCGGCTCAGAAGCCCTCTGCAGGGCTTCTGCCTTCCAAAGGAAGGGGGTTAACGCTCTTCGTCATGCAGCACTGGCGACACAAATGCAAGTCCCGTAACGCTGACTTTATAATCATTGCCGCCGTAGGCGGTGCACAGCGAACTGGAGTTACACCAGCGAACATAATTTGTAGGAGCAAAGCGACGCGCAAATTATCGTGAGTCGGTGATAGCCGTGCTGTAGGGAGTCGTCAGACGACTGAAAATCCAGTGAGTCGTTTCCCCTGTGGGGCAATCCACAACCCTCAGCCGCGAAGCGGCTGTCAAACCTGAGAACCCTCCGGCCGACAGGCCGGTCAAACTTTAGAACCTTTCTACACAACCCTCGGTCCCTGTGGCCCCTTTGGTACTGCGTACCACCTTCCCCTCACAAGTGGTGGGACAATAGGGGGGGAGGGGCGTCCAAAGGCCGGCCCCCTTTGGTACTGCGTACCACCTTCCCTCCACAAGTGGTGGGACAATAGGGGGGCGTCCAAAGGCTGGCCCCCTTTGGCGCTGCGTACAACCTTCCCCTCACAAGTGGTGGGGACAATAGGGGAGGGGCCTATGAATCTTCCCAAGGTACTGGCAAAAATGCGGTATAAATGGTATCATTAAATTTGTAGCGATATGTGTTTTTTCTATGGGAGAGTATTCATGAAAGCTTATATCCGTATTAAACATACCGGGGAGTTTTATGATCCCAGCTGTTATTATGCCTATACCGGCTGCAGGGAACTGGATGTTCCTGTGGTGAAGTATAAGGCGGTGTATTCTCTTACGGATAATGAACCTTCTGATCCGGTGATCGGCACGGTGTCGGATGTGAAGGTGGCGCTGGAGCGGTTCGGCGTGAAGCTGGAGCCTTTGGATTACCCTGATGAGCTTCTTCCTTTTACGGGCAGGAAAATCTGGAAGTCTACTCTCTTTACCATTACCAGTCACCCGGAGGACTGGCATGTGTTTGTGAAGCCGGTGGAGGATATCAAGCGGTTTCATGGCACGGTGCTGGACAAGTCGGAGGATCTGATTAAGCTGGGCGGCGGTTTGGAAGATATCGATGTGTGGTGCAGTGAGAAGGTGCACTTTGTATCGGAATGGCGTCTCTGGGTGCTTCATGGGGAAATACAGGGCCTCACGCCTTATAAGGGCCGTTGGGATGTATTTCCTGATGTGAAGGTGCTGGAGGCGGCGGTGAAGGCCTATCGATCGGCGCCGGCCGGTTATGCCATTGATTTCGGCGTGACGGAAGAGGGGAAAACCCTGCTGGTAGAGGTGAGCGACGGATACTCTCTGGCAAGTTTTGGGTTGTCTCCCAAGATATATATGAATATTCTGGCAGCCCGCTGGAAGGAGTTGACTTCTGCGGTGAAGGGGGAGTAGGCTTCCCTTCTGCATTTCAGGCACCGATGAGCGAGTGATTCTTTGTTTCTCTTTCTTTCGGTGCTTTCTTAGTCTATAAGGTGGTGCAAGGAGGATTATGGCCGGATTTAATAATGAGTTTGTACAGCAGTTAAAAGAGAATATCAATCTGGCAGACCTGATCGGCTCCTACGTGCCTTTGAAGAAGCATGGGCGGTACTATATGGCTTCCTGTCCTTTTCATGGCCCGGAGCGGACGCCTTCCTTTGCTGTTTCACCGGACAAGGGGTTTTACTACTGCTTCGGCTGTCATGCCAGCGGCGATGCCATCACTTTTATAGAGAAGATGGAAAATCTGACCTTTGTGGAGGCAGTGGAACGGCTGGCGGAGTATGCCCATATGGAAATCCCGGAGCAGGAGGCGTCTCCTGAGGAAAAGAGGAGGGCAGCCAGGGCGCGGGAGCTCCATGAGGTGACGGAGCTGGCAGGAGCTTATTTTCACAGCTGCCTCACCAGGACGCAGATGGGAAAGGCGGGACTTGCCTATTTCAATAAGCGCCATCTGTCCATGGAGACTATCGAGAAGTTCAAGCTGGGATTTGCGCCGCCGGCCTGGCAGAAGCTGTACCACGATTTCACCACGAAGAAGAAGGTGGATGGAAATCTGCTGGTGGAGGCCGGGCTCTGCGCCAATAAGAACGGCCATTATTATGATGTGTTCCGCAACCGCTGCATGTTTCCCATCTGGAATCTGAAGGGGAAAATCGTTGCTTTCGGTGGCCGCGTCATGGATGACAGCAAGCCCAAGTATCTGAATTCGCCGGAAAGCGCGATTTTTAACAAGAGACGGCTTCTTTTCGCCATTTATCAGGCACTGCCCACTATCCGGGCCCAAAAGCAGGCCATCATGGTGGAGGGGTACATGGATGCCATTTCCCTTCATGCCCATGGGGTCACCAATGCGGTTGCTTCTCTGGGAACCGCCTTTACCATTGAGCAGGCCCGGCTTTTGAAGAAATATGCGGATGAAGTGGTTTTCAGCTATGATATGGATGCGGCGGGACAGAATGCCACCAAGCGGGCTCTAGAAATCGCAGGCTCCGTAGGTCTGAAGCTCCGGGTGGTTCATCTGGGGGAAGGAAAGGACCCGGACGAATTTGTGAACCTTCACGGCGGTGATGCCTATCTGGAGGCGGTGAAGCAGGCGGAACCGGCTATGGATTTCCTTTTCCATTCCCTGATGAAGCAGTATGACAGCACTACCCTTGACGGGCAGCACCATATCCTGGATGATATGTTCTCCGTGCTTCTGTCTGCAGGAGACGCGTTCCAGCTGAATGCGTTCATCAAGAAAATGGCAAGGGCCATGCATATGGATGAAGGCATGATCCGAAGCGAGGCTCTGGTGTATGCCAAGAAGAACCGGTCTGATATGTATATTTCCCAGAGCGTTCCGGTGGAAAAGGAAACGGTGGACTTGAATCCATTGAAGAAAAGGCAGCGTCTCCTGGAAGCCGGTTTCCTCAATTACTGTCTGATTTACCAAATGCTGCCGGAGGGGTGGGAGGAACTGTCTAATTATCGCTTCGCCGATGAATTTCACGGCCGTCTCTTCAACCTGATGAAGGAAATGAGGGAAAAACAGCTGCCTCTGACCGCTGAGGCGGTGGAAGGCATGCTTCCCCGGGAAGATATCAGCCGTCTGGCAAAGCTTCGTATGGAAGGGGACCAGCCGGGCTCGGTGCCGAAGGAAGAATATATCTGGCCTATGAAGAAAATATATCTGCAGGAGGAATACCGCATTCACACACAAAAAGTGCAGGAACTGATGAATAGGGACCCGGAAAAAGCCCGGGAAGAGCAGCTCATCTGTATACAAATCAGTAAAGAAATCATGGCATTGAAATAGGGAATTCAGAACCATTCACCGGGGCGTCTTTGTGCGGGATGGCTGTTTCACCAGGGAATGAAGCAGCGCCGCCCGTATTTCCGCCTTTCTTAAGGGGGGATTTGACTATGGCAGTACAGGATGAAAGATTGGAACAATGGATTGAAGAGCTCACCGCCAAAGCGGGGGGCCATGTGATTTCCAATAAAGATATCATGAATCTTGTGACAGAAAAGAATTTGAGCGGGGATGACCTGTCCAATCTCTACGAAGCCCTTCATGACGACCATTATGAGGTCAACTTTGATGTGGATGTATCAGATGAAGATCTGGAGCTTCTGGAAGAAGAAGAAAATCTGGAAACGGAAGAAACGGAATCCCAGCCGGTACCGGATCTGGATAACACCATGACCATCGACGACCCTGTCAAAATGTACTTGAAGGAAATCGGGGCGCTGCGCCTTCTGGACAGCGAAGAAGAAATCGTGCTGGCCAAGAAAGTGGAAAAGGGCACACTTCCCGATGCTACCGATGAAGACAGGGCAGCGGCCAAAGCCGCCAAGAAAGAGCTGGCGGACCGTAACCTTCGTCTGGTGGTATCTATCGCCAAGAAATATCTGGGACGGGGTCTCCAGTTTCTGGACCTCATCCAGGAAGGCAATCTGGGCCTTTTAAAGGCGGTGGACAAATTTGACTATACCAAGGGGTATAAATTCTCCACCTATGCTACCTGGTGGATCCGCCAGGCCATTACCCGGGCCATTGCGGACCAGGCAAGAACCATCCGGGTGCCGGTGCACATGGTGGAAACCATTAATAAACTGAATCGTATCTCCCGCCAATTCCTGCAGGAAAACGGAAGGGAAGCCACTAATGAAGAACTGGCCAAAGCCATGGGATTTTCCGTAGGTAAAATCAGGGAAGTGAAGAAAATTGCCCAGGATCCCATTTCGCTGGAAACGCCTATCGGAGAAAAAGAAGACTCCCACCTGGGAGATTTCATCGAAGACCACGAAGCCATCGCCCCTGATGACGCAGCCGGCTCCATCCTCCTCAAAGAACAGATCGACCAGCTACTGCAGGGACTTACGGAAAGAGAAAGACAGGTGCTGGAACTCCGCTTCGGCCTGAAAGACGGGAAAACAAGAACTTTGGAAGAAGTGGGCCGCTACTTCGATGTCACCAGAGAAAGAATCCGCCAGATCGAAGGCAAAGCATTGCAGAAACTAAAAAAATCAGCCAAGAACCTCATGATTAACCAGTAGAGATACGCCCTTTCGGGCGTGAGGGCTGACGGCCTTCGGGCCGAAGTTTGACAGGCCTGCGGCCTGAGGGGTCTAAGGTTTGACGGGGCTTTCGCCCCGAGGGTTCTCCGGTTTGACACGGCCTTCAGCCGTGAGGGTTGTGGTGGGCGGCTCTGCCGCCAGTATGAATAAAACCGATTTAGTGGGCTGGTGGGGTAGTGGGCTCTAGCAGGAGTTTACAAGTTAGTGATTTTCTAATCAAAAAAAGAGCGATTTTATCGCTCTTTTTTTGATTAGATTTGTATTACCCACTCATTATAAATTAAAATAACTTAATTAT
>NZ_CALGPS010000141.1 GCF_937959425.1 uncultured Dialister sp. | reverse complement strand
CCCCATTCCCCATTCCCCAGCCCACTATCCCACCAAACAGGAGGTTATTTATGAAAAAACTATTAGCTCCCATACTTGCTGCCTGCCTTTTGGTGGGCGGAGAAACGGTCCTGGCGGAGAACTGGATTTCTTTCCAGGACTCCCAGACCACTTTGATTGACACCGACTCCTATGTGGACAGCGGTCTCCGTTCTTCCCTTTCCATCAAATCAAAGGGTAAGGAAGGCGAAACCATTTCCAACATTGAATTTGATAAAAACAGCCGCACCTACCGGGTAACGGAAATGAAAACCCTGGATGAAAAGGGCGCCGTCACCAACGATTTCACCTACAGCGACGATCCCCAGAACTGGAGCCCCCTGGTGCCCCATTCCTTCGGCATGAATCTGTACAATCACTATGTGGAAAATCCCCTGCCCCATTTCACCAAGCCCCAGTGGCTTGTCATTTACAAAGAAGAGGGCGTCCGCTTCCACGGCAGCACCTACGATGTGGAGAAAAATACCATTTCCTACAAGGACGGATACGCCACCTTCTGGATCCGCATTTCCTACCCCTGGAAGGATCAGGATTTTTCCTCCGTCATTTACCATGTGAAAATGGACGTGCCCCATAAACGGATCCAGACCCTGTCCATGACCCGCTACGACTACGACGGCAAGGTGCAGAGCCACGGCGCCGGCAGCAAAGACCGGGAAACCATTGCCGAAGGCTCTCCTATGGAAAAAGTACACGATTATATCAATAAAGAACTGCTGGCCGGCCATATCCGCATGATGTCGTCGTTATAAAAGGGGACTTCTAAGGGTTCAGAGGGTTCGGAAGTTTCGCCCTTTGGGCAAACGGGGGCGCGGCTGGCGCCGCAGGTTGGGGCCGCCTATCGGCGGCAGGTTGTGTAGAAGGGTTGCGGACAAAGGTTCACAGGGTTCAGAGGGTGGTGGCGCCCTGACGGGCGCATGATAAAAGGGCGCCACAGGCGCCCCCTAGGGAATCCTCTATGTCTGATGTCTGATGTCTGCCGTCTGACAGTCTGACGTCTCCCCACGTTCGGGAATACCGCCCAGCGGACAGCCGATAGCCGGCAGCGGCCTCCACTGTCCCACTGTCCCACTGTCTCACTAGCTCACTAACCCACTATCCCCATGGAGTGATTATGATTCGAATTTATTCTCATACAGAAAATGAAAAGCAGTCCCAGATCTGCTATAGCGCCTACCTCACCGGAACCATCCCGAAGGAGGGGTGGCTTGTGACAGAGGGGGCCCATCTCTATCTGCTGTCCCAAAGGCCGCCTCTGCCGGAAGGGGAAGGAGTCCCCGTCAGCCAGGGGCCTGTGGATTTTATTTCTTCTTCCCTTCCGCCGGAAAAAGCGAAGGCCGCCTATCAGGCCTATCTGTCCGGCCGCCGTCTTCCTGCAGGAAGCGCCCTTGCCGCCGGTGAGGGCATGATTTCTATTTTCCCCGCCTCTTCCTATGCGCCGGATCTGGGAGAAATGGAAATCTACCGCCTCCCCTTTGATCCTTTGGAAGAGGTGGTGACGCCCAAGGAAGCGGCTGACCTTTTCGGCGCCGACGCCAAAAGAGTGCAGGCAGACTGCGAAAGGGCCGGGGAAAACGGAGTCTTCTCTCTTTCCGAAGTCCGCCGCTCCGGAAATACATGGCTCCTCCTCCGCCGCTCCGCAGAAAGAGTTTACGGTGGTAAGAAGGAAGAGATAGAGTTCCTGGTCTTAAATCCCCTGCTCCTTGTCTTCTCCACCGTAGAAGCCGCCCGCCTATGGAACCGGGACAGCGGCACAGTCAGAAGCGCTGCCGCCGGCGCCGGCCACGCCTCCGCCCGCATGACGGAAGGGGAAAGGAGAAAATCAGGCCGCACCTGGCTTGTCACCCGGGACGCCATGGACCGCCTCTTCGGCCAGGCCCTGCCGGCCGCCATGAAGGAAGCCATGAAATGGATTAAATAAAAGGGTTCTCAGGTTTGACCGGCCCTACGGGCCGGAGGGTTCTTAAGTTTGACGGCGGCTGGGCCGCCGAGGGTTGTGGTATCGCTCCTGCGGAGCGATGAGTTTTATAATTCTGCTTCGCAGAATGGAAAACCTGGGAGCCGCGCCTGCGACGGTTGTAGAGTTTTCCCTCCCCTAATTCAAAGAGCACAAGTTACCACCAAAGGGGGATGCTGCCGCAAGGCAGCATTTATACTCATCGCCGCCAGGCGATACCTCACCCCTTGGGCCCGCAGGGCCCATCAAACCTGAGAACCCTCAGCCCATAAGGGCTGTCAATCTTTAGAACCCTTCGTGCCAGCATCCCCTTGCATTTCTTCCCCTAATTATGTTATATTGAACATAATTAATCTGTTATCTAAAAATTTCTGCAATGACGAGAGAAAGTACAGGGATGGAACCGGAAAAGCGAGCCCGGACGGTGGAAGCGGGTGCGGGAATTCTCTGGAAGTGCCTCTCTGAGCTGACAGCCTGAAGGAAGTAGGGCTGTCCGGGAAGCCCGTTACAGCACGCAGTGCATGATTTCCTGCACTGGCCAAGGTTCCTTCGGCGACGAAGGGATGAATCTGGGTGGAACACGGAATTCTCCGTCCCATGGGGACGGGGATTTTATATTGCAGAAAACCATTCATACCATAGAAAGAAGGTTCTTCATGTCCCTTGTACTTAAAGCTGAACATATCCGCAAATCTTTCGGGAATATAGAAGTTTTAAAAGATATCAACCTGTCCGTGGAGAAAGGCAGCGTGGTGTCCATCCTGGGCCCCTCGGGCACGGGAAAGACCACCTTTCTCCGCTGCCTGAACTATCTGGAAAAACCAAATGCGGGAAAGCTCACCATCAGCGATGTGTCCGTTGACTTTTCCCATATTTCCAAGAAGGAAATCCAGGCGCTCCGCCGGAAGTCCACCATGGTTTTCCAACAGTTCAACCTGTTCCGCAATAAGACGGTGCTGGAAAACGTGACGGAAGGTCTTATTTACGGCTACGGGAAACCGAAGAAGGAGGCCGTGGAAATCGCCATGAAGGAGCTGGAACGGGTGCACATGGCAGACTATGCGAAAATGTATCCCTCCGAGCTCTCCGGCGGCATGCAGCAGCGGGTAGGCATTGTCCGGGCCCTGGCTCCCCGGCCTGATGTAATTCTTTTCGACGAACCTACCTCCGCCCTGGATCCGGAACTGGTGGGGGAAGTGCTGGACACCATCGCCTCCGTGGCCACCCTGGGCATTACCATGATTATCGTCACCCATGAAATGCATTTCGCAAAGGAAGTGTCCTCCAAGGTGGTCTTCATGGCAGAAGGCCGGGTGGTGGAGGAAGGCACCCCTGATGACATTTTCGTCCATCCGAAGGAAGAAAAGACCAGGCAGTTCCTCCAGCGCATGCTGAAAAGAGAGGGATAATATGCTGACCTTCAATCTGTCCTATTTCCTGGGCCTTTTCCCCCGCCTGGCCACGGCCCTTCCCTTTACCATGGAAGTGATACTCGCCTCCATCCTCCTCTGCCTCTTTCTGGGCACCCTGGTGGCGGTGATCCGCATTGCGAAGGTGCCCCTTCTGCACCAGCTCTGCGAAGTGTGGCTGTCCTACAACCGCTCCATGCCCTTCATTCTGGATCTGTACCTGGTGTACTTCGTGCTGCCGGTGATTGTGCGTGCGCTGCATATCAGCCCCGACGGCTGGCCCCTTACGGCCTATGTGCTTATCGCCCTGTCCTTCCACTATACACCGGTGATTTCGGAAATCATCCGTCCTGCCTATCTGTCAGTGGACAAAGGGCAGCATGAGGCGGCCATGGTCTTCGGCCTTTCCCCCTTCCACCGGGTGGTGCACATCATTGCCCCCCAGGCCCTGCCGGTGGCCCTCCCCAGTCTGGTGAGCGAAGCCATCAATATTTTAAAGGATACCTCCGTCATGTTCTTCATCGGCGTGGTGGACCTCATGGGACGGGCCGGCCTCATCATCAATGCCAATTACGGCCAGGGGAAACTGGAAACCTACTGCGCCGTGGCCCTGATTTACTGGGGTCTGGTCATTCTGGTGGAAATTGCATTTCACGCATTCCAAAAATGGAATGGTAAACCGGTAAGGAGGGCTTCCCATGATTGATTTTTCCATCCTTCCCACCGCCCTTCTTTTCATTGCCAAAGCCATCCCCAATACCCTCTTCATGGCCTTCATCTGCCTTTTCTTCGGCATTGTCCTTGGCTCTGTGGTGGCTGTGCTCCGTGAACAGGGCGGACGGGCGGTGAACGGACTCTTTGCGGTTCTCGTTTCCTTCCTCCGCGGCGTTCCTGCCATTGTGCAGCTCTTCATTGTGTACAACTCCCTGCCCTTCCTGCTGGCTCCCGTGATTTCCACCATTTTGGGCCACACGGTAAAGCCCTTCGATGTAAGCCCCTACTGGACGGTATACACCACCTTCATCCTGTACAATACGGCCTACCAGTCGGAAAACGTGCGAGGCGCCCTCAAAGCCGTGGACAAGGGACAGTATGAAGCGGCGGTGTCCATGGGTATGACTCCCTTTACCGCCTTCACCCGCATCGTCTTCCCCCAGGCCTTCATCGTGGCTCTCCCCACCTTCTTCACCTACTACCTCAAGACCATCAAGCTCCTGGCCCTGGTCTTCACGGTAAAGGTGGTGGACATGTTCGCCGAAGCGGACATCTTCTCCGCCCTCTACAACCGCCGCACCGAGCCCTACATCGCCGATGCCATCGCCTACTGGACCGTGGCCATCCTCCTCACCTTCTTCTTCTCCTGGTGGGAAAAGAAACTCAGGACGAAAATGTAAGAAAAAGTTTCCTGGCCGACATCGTACCAATGGTATGCATGCCGGCAGGAAACTTTTTGCGTATAGTTTCCTGTTCGGCTTGGCTCCACTGTGGTTCATACCGACAGGAAACGATTCGCAAATAGTTTCCTATTGAGCGTGACGCCAGTGGTGTTCCTTACCGACAGGAAACTTTTGGCAAATAGTTTCCTACTGAGCATGACACCAATGGTATTCCTTACCGACAGGAAACTATTCGCGTATAGTTTCCTACTGAGCCTGACACCAACGGTATTCCTTGCCGACAGGAAACTATTCGCGAAAGGGTTCCTATTGAGCGTGACAACAATGGTATTCCTTACCGACAGGAAACTGTTCGCGAAGGGTTT
>NZ_CALGPS010000140.1 GCF_937959425.1 uncultured Dialister sp. | reverse complement strand
ATATCTGTAATTATCTAATATATTCAACAATAAATAGTTATTCAGCATGCACTAAATAGCTCGCTATTCGCGTCGCCCCCCATTCCTTGCATTGCATAAAAATTCAAGAATAAAATCAGACAACGATTTAATCAGTGCTTCCCTAGAGCCGAAGGTTCTCAGGTTTGACAGGCTCTGGGGCCTATATGCCTCTACGCTCCCCTGTCATTTCGAGCGGAGCAAAGCGCCGATATGAAAGCCATTTTCCCATACAGCCCATGAAACGGAGTCGAGAAATCTCCCTGCTGAATGTACCCTGACAAATTGACTGGCATTAAAAATACAAATCGGTGTTCCTCAGGGCTTCGCCCAGTGAGAGAAGCCTGATATTTCCATCAAAAAACACCGTCCCGAAAGGGCGGTGCTTTTTTGTTCCATTTTAGAAGGAATATCTGGCGGTAAGGGTGTAGGTCCTGCCGTCACCGATGTAATAATGGTTGTTGTCATCATAATATTCCCTGTCGAAGAGGTTATTCACAGCAAACTGGAGTCCGAAGTTCTTATTGAACTGGTAATTGGTGGAAAGGTTCATGAGGAAATAAGCATCCCGAGCCATGAAGTGACCGCTTTCCTTCCCTGCTTCCGTCCTGTCGGAAATGAACATGCCGTCCAGGTTCACTGTCCAGGGATTCTTGCTGTACGTAGTACCAAGGTGGAGCAGATGGCGGGGAATGTCATAATTCTTTTCACCCTCCACCTTTCCTGTCTGCCAGGTGTAGTTGATATAGGAAGACCAGGCATCACTATGGTGCTGGTTCAGGGAAATTTCAAATCCATGGGTCTTGGCGTCGCCGGCGTTTTCATAGAAATAAGCAGATGCGTTCTCTTTATTCAACTTGATATAATCATCTGTTTTTGCATAGAACACATCGGCATGAACATCGGTCTTGCTGCCAAATTTCTTTTTCAGTCCTAATTCCCAGGTATCTGTAGTTTCCGGATCCAGGTCAGGGTTCGGACGGTAGATTACTCTCTTGTTTCCTCTGGTGCTGTCAGAATATCTGTACACCTGGTACAGAATAGGCGGATTAAAGGATTTCCCATAGGAAACATAAGCATTGGTGCTGTCATTAAAAGCATAATCAAGAGAAATCTTTGGGGAGAACTTGTCATAGGAAGAAGAATCGAAATCCTCTTCATCCTTTCCCCTGTACTGAGAGTACCCATCATATTTTTTATAATGGTCATACCGTCCGCCGATGTAAGCCGTCCATTTCGGGGAGAAGTTCCACTTATCCTGTACATAAATGGCATAGGTCTTATCCTTGCCGCCAAGCCGCTGATCTTTGTCAGTCTCTTTACTCCTGCTGTTCCAGGATTTCCAGTCTGTCACTGACGCAGAAATGGTTTCGCTGAACTTATCCTGCCCGAGGGAGAAACCAGCCAGAAGATTATGGGCGCCCAGTTTCCATCTCTTATTGAAATCAAAATCCCAGGATTTAGAGGGATAGGATGTCTTACTGCCACTGCCGTCAAAATTCTTTTCCGGATTTACGCTTGTGTCCGGAGAGGTATAACCATCTTTGTAATAATCGGTCAAGCCAAAGTGAGCATGAATGCCATTATCTTTATCATTATAGGTTAAAGAATGAAGATTATAGGCACGCCATCCCTGCTTTCCCAGGAAACTGGAGGGACTGTATCTCATCTGATTTTCTCCGATTTTTCCCTTCCAGCGACCATTCCCCTTTATGTAAGAAATGGGATCTTCATATTTCCAGTCATAAATGGAATGGGTATATTTATAGGTCAATTTCTGGCTGTCGTTGAAACTGTAGCCCATGTTGAACCCAAAGGACTCATTCAAAACTTTCTTGCTGCCTCTGTTACCGATGATGGCATTTCCTTCCGCATCGGAATCATAACCTTCCTCTTTCCCGGATTTGCTGACAGAAACATCATAATCCTTCCAGCCATGGGTATTCATGCTGCCATAAAAAGCGCCAAAATCAAACTTATCCTTTTTGAAGCCAACATTATAATTCTGATTGACCGTGGCGTTGCTGCCGTAGCTTACCGTAGCAGAGCCGTGGAGGCCGTCCTGCTTCTGGGTTTTGGTCATAATATTGATGACGCCGCCTACAGCCCGACCGCCGTAAAGAGCGGACTGTCCGCCGGAGACCACTTCGATTTTGCGGATATTTTCCACGGGAATCATATTCCAGTCCACATCCCCGTCCCAGGCCGTGTTCATGGGCTGACCATCCACCAGCACCAGAATATTCTTGGAATTATATCCTCTCAGATTCACCGTACCTTCCACAGACTGTGATGCCGATACACCGGTCACCATAGCCAAAGCCTGGGCTGTATTCTGCACATTCCTCTTCTGGATATCCTTCTCTGTAACCACCTGTACATTGGCCGGCACATCCTGCAGCCTTTCCGCCTGCCTGTTGGCCGTAACCGTAATTCCCTTCAGCGTATACACCGGCATCTCTGCCTGCACCATGCCTGTGCCTGCCAGAGAGAGCACCGCCAGAAGCGCAGCGATTTCCTTGGATTTCAATGTCATCATCAATTCCCCCTATACATATTTGGTAAACAGCAATTTTCCACATATCAGAAGCTAATCCATCTGCTTTTATTTTCTTACCATTTACTTATATTATTATATACCACAGTTCAAGGAATCCAAATGAATATTCAAATATGTTAAAGAAAGGTTCAAAGGATTCAATAGGTTCAGAGGGTTCAAAGGGTGGTGGATTGCCGCTTCGCGGCAATGAATTATAAAAGGCTGCCTCCGGCTAACCCCTTCCGGCTCGCTGCGCTCGCCACCCACCCCTTAAGCAGAGGTGGGCAAGGGCGTTACGGAACTTGCATTTGTGTCACTATTGCTCCCCCCAGGGAAGCGCTGATTAAATCCTCCTTCCTCAGGCGACAGAAGATAGGAGTGTCAGTTCTTCAGACTTATCTCATCACAATGACCAACAAAAAAGCACCACCCCGTCAAGGGCAGTGCTTTCTGGTTTCATCTATCTCAGTTATTTTCCACACCCAGTTCAGATTCCACCACCGAGGCGATATCGTCTACGATGCGTTCCAGCTGGTTCAGTTCCTTGCCTTCACCCATGACGCGGATGAGGGGTTCCGTACCGGAAGCGCGAACCAGAATACGTCCGTCGGCGCCCAGTTCTTCTTCTCCTGCTTTGATGGAGTCCTGGATCAGTTCATTGTCTTCCCAGCCGTTCTTGCTGTACACTTCCACGTTCTTCAAAATCTGGGGATAGGTGGTCATGAGGCTGTTCAGTTCGGATAATTTCTTTCCATTTTCACGAAGCACTTTCAGCGTCTGCACAGCAGTAATGAGGCCGTCGCCGGTGGTATTGAATTCCGGGAAAATGATATGGCCGGACTGTTCGCCGCCGATGGAATAATCATGCTTCAGCATTTCTTCCAGCACATAGCGGTCCCCTACCTTGGTGGAAACGGTCTGGCAGCCGTATTTCTTCAGTGCCTTGCCAAAGCCCAGATTGCTCATGACAGTACCAACTACCATGTTGTCCTTCAAGCGGCCTTCCTTCTTCATCTGCAGGGCGTTGATAACCATGAGATGGTCACCATCAAGCACCTTACCCTTTTCATCCACAAAGAGGCAGCGGTCAGCGTCGCCGTCGTTGGCGATGCCGCAGTCAGCCCCCACTTCCACCACTTTTTTCTGCAGTGTTTCGATATGGGTGGAGCCGCAGCCGTTATTGATATTCACACCGTTTGGTGCATTGAAAATCGGAATGACTTCCGCGCCCAGTTCAGCAAGGATGCCGGGGAGGAAACGGCTGGCTGCGCCGTTGGCAGAGTCGGTGACGATTTTCATGCCCTTGAAATCGCCGTCCACAGTGGATTTCACATAGGTTCTGTACTTTTCAGCCAGTTCCGGGCAGTCGCGGATGACGCCGATGCCGTCGCCGGTAGGACGTACGATTTCTTCATCATGGCGAAGGATATTTTCGATTTCCTCTTCCGTCTTGTCCGGCAGCTTGTAGCCGTTCCGGTCAAAGAACTTGATGCCGTTGTCGGGGAAAGGATTGTGGGATGCGGAAATGACCACCCCTGCGTCATATCCTTCTGTCTTGGTTAGATAAGCCACGCCGGGTGTAGGAATCACGCCTACCACGTCCACATTGACGCCGGACGCACAGAGGCCTGCAGACAGGGCTGCCGTAAGCATGGAGCCGGAAATACGGGTATCCATGCCGATAAGGAAGCGGTGATCCCCCTTAGTCTTGCAGAAATAAGCGCCGGCAGCTCTTCCCAGCTGATAGGCAAGCTCCGGCATGAGGGTCGAATTCACCAGTCCGCGCACACCGTCTGTACCAAATAAAGTAACCATTCATATTCCTCCCAAAAATTTCTTGAAATAACTTTCAAATCATACATCTAAAGAGGGATTTCGTCAAGATGGGGCGTGTCGCGCCCCGGGTTCAGAGGGCATTCCACACATATTGTGCCCCCGCTTGCGGGGGAAGTTTGCTCTATGCTTAACATTTATCTCACACGTGATGAACAGCGTTCCGGAGATTAGCCACGCACGGTCAGCCAGTTAAAAGGAAGGCCCTTTTATGGGCAGGCTAAGGGCCAACTTTGACTGACTCGAAGACCCTATGCAGGGTCTTCGCAGTGGCTTTTCCCCCTTTGGTGCCTTACGGCACCACCTTCCCCTCCGCAGAAGCGCTGGGACTATAACCCGTCAAGAAGCAATTATTTCATAAGCATTCCAAGGCATAGCGCCGCTAGAATCTCCCCCTCCGGGTGCACAGCGAACACATTTTGAAGGAGCGCCAGCGACGCGCAAAATGTAGTGAGTCGTTTCTCCACAGGAAAGCATGTCACTGGATTCTCGGGTCGCGTGGCTCCCCTACGAATCCAGTTCCTTTGCCAACCTTTAGGTGGGAGACGCCGCCGCAGGCGGCAGAAGGAGTGCATTTCCTCGCGCCACAGGCGCGGTTGTTCGGTTTTCGCTTTTTCCCTCGCCCGCCAGGGCGGTTGTATGGTTTTATTTATACTGGCGGCGCAGCCGCCCACCACAACCCTCAGCGGCAAAGCCGCTGTCAAACATAAGAACCCTCGGGGCGAAAGCCCCGTCAATCTTTAGAACCTTCACGCCCGCAAGGGCGTGTCCCAGGTCTGTCTCTCAGTCCTTATCTATTTCCACTGTCACTGAAACCTTGGGCACCGCCACACTGCCGCCTACAGGGACCTTTACGTTTACCAGCTGCTGGATATCAGCGCTGGCACCGGTGACGTCGATGGGATCCAGATCCAGAGTTCTATTGGCGGCGAAGAATGAAATCGGTGCTGTAAGCGTGGCCACCGGCGGGGTCACTGTGATTTTACCAACTTTGTATCCCTTGGCCGGTTCTCCCTTGGTTTCGATTTTGATAGGAAGATTTCCCAGCTTGGTTTCCTCCTTCATCTTCACCGTCACCTTTACCTGGCTGGGCATGATATCCAGTCCCGTTACCGTATTTCCATCGGCATCCAGAATATTCACGCTGTCAAATTCAGCGAAGCTCTTTTCCTTACCGGCAATATTCACCGATACCACGGCCCTGTCAGCCTTGGCTACCATGGTGGAGCTGCCGGCGATGGTAATGGTATCCGGCGTTACCTTGTTGCTTTCTACGGAGAAATTCGTCTCCGGCGTTCCGAAAATCTGAACATTGGCAGGAAGAGTCTTCACCGCATAGGTATCTATATTCAAATCAAAAGTTTTCGGCGTGACGGACACCACGGACTCATCCCCCGGCACCGATACCAGGATAGGCGTATTGGGATAGTCGCCGTCAGTCATGCCTGAGAGATCCACATAGGCCTTGATATTGTCAGACCGCATGTAAATCATGTCGCTTCTAGCCATACGCACCTTTACCTTCACCGTGGAAGGCACATTGGTAGCCACCAGGGAACGATCCAGATTTCTTGTCTCTACCGGCACCGTATAGGTATTTTCCACCTGGGGATTCTGTTCATTCATTACATATACCCACAGGGCACAGGCCGCAATGAGGCAGAGGAGCTTTGGAAGCCACCATTCAAATCTTGTATATTTCATTTCAAAGGCCTCCATTTCTGCAGCACATCGCTTACGCCCTTCGGCTTGCTCTGTACCAGGTAGTTTCGGAGGATATTTTTCAGACTTTCCGCATCCTGTCCGCGGTAAATATGGCCGCCGTAGGTGTAGGACACGATGCCCGTTTCTTCACTCACCACCACGATGACACAGTCTGCCTGCTCGGACATACCGATAGCCGCCCGGTGCCGGGTGCCAAGCTCTGTGGACAGGTTATGGTCACGGGTGAGCGGCAGGAGGCAGCCTGCTGCCATGACACGGTTCTCGCGGATAATCACAGCACCGTCATGGAGAGGCGTATTCACGATGAAAATATTTCCCAGAAGCTCCTTGGAAACAAGGCCCTCAATGCGGATACCCGTATCAATGCGGTCATCCAGTCCAACGCTCCGTTCAAACACGATGAGCGCGCCGATTTTATTGGCGGACATGGTCATGGTAGCAGCCACCACATCATCGATTACATGGTCCCACTCCACCTCATTCATGACGCGGGAGGAAACATAGAACTTTCCCCGGCCGATCTGCTCCAGCGCCCGCCGAAGCTCCGGCTGGAACACCACCGGCAGCGCCACGATGAGCACCGTCATCAGCTTGTCCAGGATCCAGCTGACCACATGCAGCTGCAGCCAGCCTGCAAGCACCGTAAAAATCCCAAGAAACACCAGCCCCTTCAAAAGAGCAGTGGCCCGGGTATCGCGGATTAAAATGTAAATACGATATAGAAAAAAGGCAACCACCAGGATATCCAGAATATCCCAGAGCCTCATGGTCATAAACAGTCCCTGTATCTGTCCCAAAAACATGTATCCATTCTCCTTTATAGCAGGCCGCTTCCGCGGCGGATATATATATTAGTATTATTATTTTAGCATGAAAGGGAAGAGAAAGGAAATGGGATTTCATGGAGCCGCCGAGCGGCCCGGGTCCAAAGGGAAGGGAGAGATTTGAGAATTGAGATTTGAGATTTGAGGAATGGAGACAATCAGCCGCGAGATATCAGAGGGGAAAGTATCGCCCTACGGGCGATGACTATGAAATCAGCGTTACGGGAATGCCTTTCTATCACATAAGTCACTCTAACCTTGGTGGTGAGTTAGCCACCTCTGGTGGCTTTTCCCCCTTTGGTGCCTACGGCACCACCTTTGCCCCGGTGGGAAGCGTGTCACACGATTCTCAGGTTGCTTCGCTCCCCTACGAATCGTGTTCCCTTGCCACCCCGCTGTGCGGGGGCACAATAAAGCTCCGTATAACATTCCGCTCATAAGTGGCTCTACATTAAGCACGGGTTGTTGTCCCACCGCTTGCGGGGGAAAGGTGGTGGCGCCAGCCACCAAAAGGGGGGCCGCTTTCCCTTCGCCCGCAGGGCGGTTGCACGTTTTTTCATAATGGCGCCCCTATATTTCCAAAAGGCGCCCACCGAGGCCTTTCCCCTGAGCGAAGCGATGCAACCCTTCTATACAACCCTTGGCACCGAAGGCCGTCAGGCCCGATGGATTCCATATGCCCCTCTGCCGCGCAGCGGCAGGTCTCTTCGGGAATACAGAGTAACCCACCAGCTACCAGCCACAAGCCACTGCGCCGTCAGGCGCCCCCCAATCCCGGCCTCGGCCCGAAGGGCCGTCAACCCTCACGCCCGCAGGGCGTGTCCCAAAGCCCCTTTACCATTCCCCTCTTCTCCATTATACTTACCTATAAGAGGAGGTCTTTCATATGGCTTTTACTTTAATCTGCCACGCCTGCGGGCAGAAACTGACTTTATTTGACCTGGACGTGAAAAAGCGGAAAGGCACTGTTCGGTGCACACGCTGCGGGGCCCGGATTTCCTATGATTTAGACAAAAGAAATATCCAGCAGTCCGGCTTCTGGGCTACCGAGGAACCGGCCTTCGACAGCCGGGTGAAAAACCGCATGATGAACCAGCTGAAACGGGAAGAAGCGCGGAAAGAAATGGCAGAAGGAAAAACAGCCTCCCCTGCCATCGTGCAGATGGAGCAGAACCCTTCCCACGTTCACGACTTCGATGAAAATCCCTTCAGCGCCAAAGCAGGCTTTGCAAAATTTGACCTGAAAACAGGACAGATTGTAGGAGATACACCGGAAAAACAATCCGCCCCCCTCCCCCGTCCTGAAAAGAGCGGCATCACCTTCAAAGTGGTAGACAGGAGCCACCAGAAACGCACCATCCGCGCCGCCCACGCCGCCCTGCCGCCCATGAAAAACGAGACGAAAACAGCGGAAAAGGCCTTTACCCCGCCGCCCCGCATCGTCACCCGCACCGCCCACCGGAATATGCAGCTCGTCCGCCAGGCCAGCGCCGCACGGGTTCCCAAGGCGCCGGTGAAGATTTCAAAAATCCAGTCCTTCTGGCAGAAGGTGAAAAATTTCTTCTCCTTCGGCCATCATTCATAAAATCATTTTTTCCAAAGGAGGAAATACCATGCACCACGCCATCTTCCTATGCTTTGCACTCCTCATCCCCATTGTCTTCCTGGGCGGCTGTGCTCCCTCCGCTTCCGACGCCTACCACAAAATCACACCCCAGGCAGGCTATGAAATGATGAAAAAAGAGGACATCACCTTAATCGACGTGAGAGAACCGGCAGAATATCAGGAGGGCCACATCCCCGGCGCCCGCCTCATCCCCCTGGGCACCATCGACAAAACCATTACAGACAAACTCCCCGACAAGAAAAAGCCCCTCATCGTCTACTGCCGCTCCGGCGTCCGCAGCAAAAAGGCAGCCATGAAACTGGTGGAACTGGGCTACACCGACGTAAGAGACATGGGCGGGATTATGGACTGGCCCTATGAGGTTGAGAAATAAAAGGGCCGCTTTGCTGCCCGGGTTCAGAGGGTTCAAAAGGTTCAAAGGGTTCAGAGGGGAAGGTTGACGGCCCTTCGGGCCGAGGGTTATGGCCGCCTGCGGCGGCAGGTTGTATAGAAAGGGGCGACGGCCCTTCGGGCCGAGGGTGGTGGTATCGCCCTTTGGGCGATGAGTTTATATGCCGCTTTGCGGCCTCGGTGGGCGCCCTTAAAATCATAGGGCCGCCTCTTTTGATAAAACCATACAACCGCGCCCTTAGCGCGATGGGAAAACAGGCCAACCTCGCTTCGCTCGATGGAAATGCACCCCTATTCCCCTACGGGGACTTCCCCCAGAGGGGGAAGTTTGCTCTCCACTTCTCTTAGTGCTAACTTAAGTCGCTCATTGTATAGCGCCGCTAAAATCTGCCCCTCCGGGGAAGACACCGCCGAAGGCGACAGAAGGGGTGCATTTCCATCGCCCGTAAGGGCGGTCGGTTTGTTTTCCCTTCGCCCGCCAGGGCGGTCGGTTTGTTTTCCCTTCGCCCGCCAGGGCGGTTGTAAAGGTTTTATACAAACTGGCGCCTTCCATATTTAAAGGCGCCCACCACCTGCCGCCGCCAGGCGGTCCCCTCGATCCTCGATCCCGATCTTCGATCCCAGCCGCCATGCGGCTACGCGCCCACCGAGGCCTTTCCCCTGAGCGAAGCGATGCAACCCTTCTATACAACCCTTGGCACCGAGGGCCGTCAGGCCCGATGGATGCCATATGCCCCTCTGCCGCGCAGCGGCAGGCCCCTTCGGGAATACAGCCCACCACAACCCACGGCGAAGCCGTGCTCCCTTTTTCTCTGAACCCTCACGCCCGCTGGGGCATATTATCAAAAAACTCCTCCCTTGAAAAAGAGAGGAGTTTTTACATGCTTTGAAACAATCAGTTGAAGTAGATGTACACGCCTTTGAGGTCGATGAGGTCCAGGCCCATTTCTGTGTAGCCCACATAGAGAGCTTTTTCAGAAAGGGACACGTTTTTGGTCTTATCGCCGGCGCGGACTGTTTCTTCTGCTTCCTTGTCCTGCGGATAGACTTTGAGGGAAACGCCGTTGTATACCAGCTTGAAGGTGCCGCTTCCTGTTTCTGTGGAAAGGGTGGTGGTGAAGGTTCTTTCTTCATCAGGCACCTGGTCCGGTTCCGGCAGTCTCATGCCGGTGGCAGAGAGAACGAGTTTGTCTCCCTCTTCATTGTGTTCCACGCCATAGGTGCCATACTGGCCTACCTTTGCATCTTCCACGCGGAAGACAGGAAGAGATGTTTCGATCTTGTTCCGCGGGCGGTAACCGCCGCTGTGGGCCCATACATCAGGCTTCACAATGGGGTTGAAGGTGAGCTGGACGATACCGGTGGGATGGTAAATGTAGTTACCAATCTGAGTGCCGTCGGAAATCTGTTTTCCATCGATAAAGCTCTTGACACCAAAAGTCCTGTCAGCGTAAGAAATCATATCGCCATAGGTTTTATCGAACAAAACATCTTTGCCCCATACATCACCATTGGCCAGAGAATCATTTTTTACATCCCAGCTAAGGTTATCCAAAGTTGAACCAGTACCGTTAGCTCTAGTCGTAATATCCTTCGGGTTAACGATGATATCGCCTTCCACGGTTACCTTGTAGTTCTTGTAGGCATCTGTGCCATCTTTATGGATGATACCGCCACCGGTATGAATCAGTTCGCCGGTATAGGTTCCTGCATCTGCAGTGACCGCCTCAGAATTCTTCTTCTTATTTTCAGCCAGGCTATTGGCATAATCTCCATCAGCCTTGATATCAAACTTCAAATCCTTCGTCGAAATCTTGTCACCATTGGCCAGCTGGTCTGCTGGTACAGTCGCCTCCGAGAAAATCTTCTCCGTAGAACCATACTGCTGCGTCATCGTATTGCGAATGGTGATAGCCTTGGGATCCAATATGACATTAGAATTATTCACCGTCACATCGTAGTCACCAAGTTCTGCATTCTTTGCAACTTTCAGCGTGTAACCGCCATCCTTAACATCGTTGGTATGCGTATCATCCTTATACGCGTCTGTCGTGTAGGTCAGTTTCAGATCTTCCAGAAGTTTGGCAGGATCATCACCATTCACTTCGCCCTTGAAGTGGCTGGTATAATTCTTGTTTACAGTGCCGTAGTCCGTGGTCACTTTATCCGTCTCCACCGTAGCTTTGGCCTTGGTCAAAATTTCCGTACCAGCAGCCCCACGCTTTACGGTATAGTTGGTGATGGCATCCGCAAACTTTGTATCAATGGCATAGCCGCCATCTTTCACATGGTTGGTCTTGTAAGTCCCGTCAGCATTTTTGATCAGAGCTTTAGAAGAAGTCGTCAGCCCCATTTCCTTTTCCAAGTCGGAAGCTTTATCCCCATTCACGACTGCCGTTTCGGCATCCCGGATATGGGCAGCGCCTTCTACATCGCTCTTGACCCCCTGCCAGTCCCCATAGACCTTGCGGTTGCTGTCCGTGTCGATGACCAGTTCAGCCTTATCCAGGTACACTTTCTTGGGATCACCAATCACAATATTGTAGTTGGTCAAATCGCCGGTAGCCGTAGTTCCCATGTCATAGCCAACAGTAGAAGCATTCTGGGTATGGGTATCATCCTTCAGTGCCTTGGAAACATCATTGGTCACTGTGACCAGCTGATCGATGGTCTTGCCCTCTTTATCCACCGTATCTTTGGTGTCTCCATTGGCAAATCCGGACAGATTGTAAGCGGTCTTGGCATCTTCCTGTACTTCGGCAGCTTGACCATAAATCCGATGGATATCTTCTGGGTTTACCGTCAGGGTAGCCTTATTAACCGTAGATTTCCCGTTGGTGATATGAACGGTATAGTCAGAGAGTTCCTTGCTGGCAGCCCCCTGAAGTTCATAACTCCCGGCATTCTGAGTCTTCACCTTGTCGTTGTCGGCATCAGTTTTCGTCCCGGTGTTGGTGTAGTTGAGGAATTTATCTCCCAATACGGACGCCTGCGTATCCCCGTTCACCAACCCATTAGATTTGGTAGTATCAATGGAGTACTTATAGTCCTTCGTATTAAAAGCCGTGCCATAAGTGGTGGACACATCCCCCACCGTCAGGTAGAGGTCTGCCGGATTCACCGTGATAGTGCCGCTGCCGCTGACTTCGTAGTTAGCAGAAACATCATCAGTGCCGTTCTTTATAACTGCACCAGTAGTAAGATATTCTCCTGCATAACCATCTTTGCGAACGTGAGCAGTGGTATTGTTTCCTTTGCTCTTAGCATAATCGCCATTTGTGGAAATGGTGTACTTGATATCACCGGCATCCAGGGTGTCCCCGTTCACCAGCTGGGTTTTGTCGTAGGAAGGCGTCCCGCTGGTCACATGAACATCGCCGTAGGTCTGGGTAGCATCAGTAGTGATGGTCAGAGTCTTCCGGAGGATTTCAATATCTCCATTGACCGTTTTCAGGTCATACCCGTTCAGAGCCTTGGCCCCATTTTTCTCCACATTGAATACATAGAAGGCCTTGTTCCCATCAGAAGCCTTCTTGTCTTCGTCCCCGTTGGTCCGGGTGGCTCCTGCCGCTGCCCCAGCACTGGAAACAGCCACAGCCTCCGTTCCGTTTTTTGTCCCATCAGAACTGGTCACGTAGGTCAGATAGTCGGCTTCCTTGAAATTGCTGAACCGGGTCACATCAATATTGTTGTCCTTGGAATCCTTATAAGTAGCCGAGGTGCTCAGCAGCTTCCGCAACTGGTCGTCAGACAGGGAATCCCCGTAGGTTTTCTGCTGGCTGCCGCCGGAAATGGTGATCACCGGAGTCACTTGGAAGATAAACTTGTTGCTGCTGGTATCAGTATAGGTGCCGATATTATGACCAGCTGCATTTTTGTCAGATCCATCAGTGGTAGATTTCCTGGTTGATTCCGAAGACCACTGTGCATTGGTTTTACTATCCAGATTGCTCCCCAGCTTGGTGTCATTATCACTGGGAGAAGCTACATAGACCTGCCAGGTGCCCTCTTTTTTCACATTACCGTTTTCGTCCTTGACTACTCCAGTAGTAATAGCCGAAGCTCCTTGGGTTTCATTGATAAAAGCGCCGGTCTTACCCTGGGCATCCACAACGACAGCACCATTCTCCGTGCTGGCAGCAGCCAGAGTCCCTGCCGTAGCATTACCGTCATAGTCGACGCCAGCTCCCAAAGTGATTTTGCCGGAGACTCCTGTAGAAGTGAGACTGATTTTGCCGCCATGAGATGTTGTTTCACTCTTCCCCTGATAGGTATTTGCTGTAATACCATGAACTTCCAAGTCACCCTGAGACACGATAGTAATATTATCTACGCCTCCGTCCAGTGTGGCATTAGAAGTATCCGTTTCTTCACTTTCACCGGAATGGATTTCACCGCCTACTTTGACACCATTTCCGGAAATATAGAGCCCATGGTCTACATATACAGTACCATTGTTATACTTCGTTACCTGATTACCGGTATCACCGATAGTAACGGAACTATCCGAATAGATACTAAGAGTGTCCAAAGATTTGGCCTTACCGATATCCCCCTGAATTTTGACTTCACCATGGCCGGAATTGATTTTCAGGCTGGAATTGGCCAGATTGATTTCCTGGATGAAGCCCACAGTAGTGCTGCCGCCCATAGCCGCGTCATCCCATTTGCCAGTAGTGCCATAGCCTACAGTAAGGAAAGGAGAGCTGTTATCTGGTTGGAAACGCTCCGTTCCATTATTTTCCTTGTACGTATCCCAGTTGGCATAGCCGTATACAGTTTCTCCATATTTTTTATTTGCCCAGTTAGAGCCAACATTGCTATAGAACTGAGTTCCTTTCCCATTATTGGCTTCCCCTTCCGGTCCGGTTACCCAATACATACCATTCGAGTGGGTGGGGTCATCAGGTAATCCATAATACGCATAAGGGTTGTTGCCGTCTCCTGTTTTATGGAGAACGCCGGACCCCATGCCACCTGCCCAAAGAATCTGCTGACCATTCGGTGTGGTCAGAGAGTTTTCCAAGATAGTAGTAATAGTAGCCAAATAGGAATCTCCTACCGCAGAGCCGCCATTAGTGTTTTTACCATTGTTTATCTGGGCCAGTTCTTTAGCTTCAAACCAGTTTGAAGCTAACAGGCGTTCAATATCATCCGTTATATTTGCTTTTGCAGTTTTACCGTTAATCATGATAGTTTCATCAGTGGCCAGCTTTTCATTTTGCTGCGCTTTCAGCAAATATTCCCGGAGTACTGCATCTGAAACTGCATTACCACTGGAATCCACTACCGTTTGTGTTGTGTTCCCTTTTGCATCAGTGCTTACTTTAATAGTAAATCCTGAGCTCTGGGGAATATACTTTTTCGCAAACTCTACTTTAGTATCTTGAAATTCATACTGCAGCCATTGCGCAAAGGTCATCGTTCCTTTTGTAACAATAACAGAAGAATATCCATCTCCAGCCTGTGTCACACATGTGTTACTCAACGCACCATTAGTGCCATCTGCGGCAAAGCGTACATTCTGTGTATCTATAGAGTCAATATTATAATGGCGGCCAGTAAATGACTGCTTATTGTAAGTGATTGTCCCATCTTCGTTAATAGTCTCATCCAAAACGTAATTACCATTTTCATCAGTCACATAATTACCATTCGCATCTTTTTTATAATTAACGAATTGATAGTGATAGGCTGGAACTTCTCCGTTTTTTAAATATTCAGCCACTTTATCAGCAGTGAGATTATCCCATGTGTTAGTACCATATACATAGGCGCCATAGCTGTTCCCGGAGTTGATGATACCTGTAACATTCACTTCTCCACCGTTCGAATCAAGAGTTAATGTGCCCCCATTAAGACCGATGGCCACTTCGCCATTGAGATTAATTTTACCGCCGTTGGTCTTGATAAACCTATCATCTTTATCTCCATCCGCAGTTTCTTCATCATTCACATGTCCAAAATATGTACCAACCGTATGGCCGGAATGGTCCGGAGCTCCCTCAGCATTAAAACTTCCCTTCCCAAATCCTTTTGTATTGGCAGTATCGCTTTGGTATTCAACTTTACCACCGGAAGCAGAAGTGAAATCCCCGCCGTTAGTGGTAATATCCTTGTTAATGATGACAGCCCCAATAGCATCTCCATTGGTATCTGCATTGAGCACCACATTCAGTTTGTTGGAAGTAGATGTAATATTACCGTTTATGGTGATGTTCCGCATAGCTTCCAAAGTCAGAGTAGTATCACCACCGCTAATCTTGTCAATGTCATTTTCAACAATAATATTAGCATTGCCATTTGTGGCTGCGGCCTGAATGGTTACAGGCGTACCTGCGTTCAGTATTTTTTCTATTGTTTCAGTCTTAATCCAGGTAACCCCAGTATTTACGGAAGTCGCATTAGCGTTCGTTGCTGCAGGATCATTGTAACCAATAGTCACATTCCCATTGGTAAAATCATACGCTGTATCATCATTCTTATCTGCACTGCTATAATTACTTCCATTGCGTGGGTCAGCTTTATCCCCATCCGCAATAATCACATCCAGCGGGTCCAGCAGCCACTCCCCAGCTTTGCCGTTGATGCCTTTGGCATTGATATTCAGGTTATCTCCCAGGTCCAGTACATCGCCGGAGGTTTCAATCTTGCCGCCGTTCACATCGCCCTTTGCGAGGAGGTTTGTGCCGTCGTGGACGATGGTTTTTCTGCCCATGACTTTGATATTTCCTGCGTCCTGGACCTCACCTTCGCCGGAGGCGTCGAGGGTGCCGCTCACTTCGACCTGGCCTTTATCGTTTCCTTCGAGGAGAATCTGGCCTTTTTCGTTTTTGCGGAGGGTCCTGGCCTGGAGTGTGCCGGAGTTATTGACCACGGTGCTCATGACGTCGGAGGCGCTGTCGGCGGTCATGAGGATGGTTCCGCCGTCGGCGGTGATGGCGCCTTTGTTGAGGGCGCTGGCTTCGGCGGTTTTGCCGTCTACGGTAAAGTTCAGTTTGCCATAGGCGTCCGGGGTGAGGGTAAGGGTATCCGCTGCCGCCATGAGGACGGAGCCGCCGTTACTCGTAATGGTGCCGCTGTTTTCTACTTTGGAAGCATGAAGGGCCACCAGGCCACCTTCGGCGTTGATGGTGCCTTCGTTAATGATTTTTCCATCGGAAACACCGCCCAGGGTGAAGGCGCCTGTGCTGTTTCCGAATTCTTTCATGAAATTATCCTTCACATTGGCAGTGGATGACACGAGGCCCCCTACGTCGATGGAGGCGTTTTTGCCGATGACTACGCCGTTAGGGTTCACCAGGAGCACATGGCCATTGGAGAGGAGACTGCCGTCGATGACGGACTGCTGATTGCCGGTGACCCGGTTCAGGGCCAGTGCATCTTTCCCGGGCTGCTGGAAACGGACGGATTCGTCTTTTCCTACGCTGAAGCCCGTCCAGTCCATGGCCATGCGGCCGGAGTCCTGGCGAATGGTCATTTCCTTGCCGTTCCGGGTGACGGCGCCGGCGCCGGAACGGATGACGCCTCCTTCCGGCATGGCGTCTACGCTGGAGACACCCAGAGAAAGGGCAGACATGACCAAAAGAGCCAGTGTCTTTTTCCAATGTCCATATTTGTGCATTTTCGTATTCTCCTTATGTGATGAATTGGTTTTGAATGTATTTGACAGCGCCTTTGGCGCTAAGGAAGCGCTGATTAAATCGTTATCGAATTAATCAGTGCTTCCCTAAGGGTTCTTAAGATTGACCGGCCTTTGGCCGGAGGGTTCTTAGGTTTGACAACTCTTTCAGGGCTGAGGGTTGTGGTGGCGGCTGGCGCCGCAGTTTATAGCCGCCTGACGGCGGAAAAAACCAAACAACCGGGCTTCGCCCGTGGAAATGCACCCCTATCCCCGCCTACGGCGGTACTTCCCCCGGAGGGGGAAGTTCTAACAACGCTATAGATAGAGCAACTTAAGTTAGCACTAAGGGAAGCATAGATCAAATCTCCCCCTCCGGGGGAGACGCCGCCGCAGGCGGCAGAAGGGGTGCATTTCCAACGCCCCCAGGGCGGTTTGCCTGTTTTCCCCTCGCCCGTAAGGGCGGTTGTTTGGTTTTATCATACTGGCGCCTTCAATAAATTAAAAGCCGCCTACCACCACCCTCTGAACCTTCAGGGAAGCAACCCCTTCCCCCGCTTACGCGG
>NZ_CALGPS010000139.1 GCF_937959425.1 uncultured Dialister sp. | reverse complement strand
GCCGCCGCAGGCGGCCGGAGCTGTAAAAAAATGTAAATCATTTTTTCACAGCCCCTTTTTATTGAAAATCAGGAAATCAGCGGATTACAGTGCCTCTGGTGTCCTTGATGAAAAGGAGCACATTCACTGCTGCTGCGATGTAGACGCAGGACAGGAGGGCGAAGGCAGCGCTGAATCCATGGGACTGGGCCAGGGCGCCGATGATGGCGGGAGCAAAGCCCCCTACAGCACGGCCCGTATTGAAGATGAAGTTCTGGGCAGTGGAGCGGGCGTCGGTGGTATAGTTTTCAGAAAGAAGGGTACCATAGCCGGCCATCATGCCGTTGCAGAAGAAGCCCAGGAAGGCACCGCCGAAGAGAAGGGCGATGGGCGTGCCCAGGTTCACGTAAATGTACACCATGGCTGCAGCGCAGATGTAGAAAATAAGGTAAGGAACCTTGCGGCCCAGACGGTCGCAGAGATAGCCGAATACGTAAATGCCTGCAATCATGCCGATAACGGTAACAATCATCCAGCCGGACATGGATTTCGTGGTGAGTCCATGCTCCTTCAGGAGGATCATGGGCAGCCACACCATAATGCCGTAGTATCCGAAGTTCTGCACGCTGGTCATAACGGTGAGGGACAGTGTGGTCACTGTCTTGGAAGGACTGGCAAAAAGATGAGCCAGGGGGAATTTCTTTGCTTCCGCCAGCTGCTTTTCTTCCTCTGCCGTCAGGGTTTCCCCATTGGCCTTTCTGGCAGCCAGTGCTTTCTTCATTTCCTTGCGCTTCACCCACATAGGCGGTTCCTTAATGCCGTGACGGGCCCAGGCAGCCAGCAGTGCCGGCACCACGCCCACCAGGAAGAGGCCTCTCCAGCCGTAGTCCGGAAGCACCACAGCCGCCAGGATGGCTGCCAGCACAGCGCCGGCCTGCCAGCCCATGGCTACACCGGCGGTGGCTCTGGCACGCTTGGCAGCCGGCCAGGTTTCGGAAACCAGGGTCATGCCGATGCCGTATTCCCCGCCAAGCCCAAGACCGGCCAGGAAACGGAGAATATTGAGGTGCGTCACATTATCTGCAAAGGCACAGGCACCGGTAAAGATAGAGAAAATAATGATGGTCAGTGAAAACGTGTGAACACGGCCGTAGTAATCGGCAAAAATACCAAAGAGATATCCCCCAAGCACCGTACCAATAAGGGTGTAGGTAGCAATGAGGCCCCCTTCCCCGAGAGTCAGGCCAAACTCGCTGACAATAGCCGCCATGGCAAAGGAAAGAATGAGCACATCCAGCCCGTCCATGGCATAACCGATGATGGAAGCCCACATGATCTTCCATCGTTCTTTCCGGGTGACCCCGGTTTCCTCAAATTCCTTCTCTTCCAAAGATTTTTCTGTCATAGTTCCCCCTCTTAGAGATACTCACAAAAAACTCCCGTGCCTGCTCCGGCACAAATTGTCTTATTATACAATGGCTTTCCATGATTGAAAAGGGGAAATTCGGAATTTTTTTAAATTTGCCATGGCCCGGGTAAAATAGCGTATAATGAAGGCAGGAAACAGAAATACCATTCTAAAAGCGGAAAGGAGCTAAATGATGATTGCAGGAAACGGAAAGAGCCAGCCTTCTATCCACCCGAAGGCCCATGTATTTGAGGATGCCGATGTCATCGGAAATGTGACGGTCGGCGAGTTTTCCAGCATCTGGTACCATGCTACAGTCAGGGGTGACAAGGCCATCACCATCGGAAGCTATACCAATGTGCAGGACAATACCATGATCCATGGGGAAAGTTATGAGTGCCACATCGGCAATTTTGTAACCATCGGACACAGTGCCATCCTTCACTGCTGCACGGTGGAAGATAACTGCCTCATCGGCATGGGTGCCTGCGTGCTGGATACCGCGGTCATTGGGGAAGGTTCCATCGTGGCCGCCGGTGCCCTGGTGGTCAAAGGGACCGTAGTACCGCCCCATTCCCTCGTCATGGGAAGGCCCGCTAAAGTGGTGAAGCAGCTCGACGAAAATACGGTCCGCAAGATCCACCTTCAGGCCCTGAGATACAAGACGCTCTGGACAGAAGATTATGGACTTCTTCCGGATGCTGATGGAGAAAGATATGACAAGGACCGGATATTCTCATAAATTTCTATTACTAAAGAGGAAGACCCGGACAGGCTGACCGGAAATAATAAAAACGCTCCCGCCACAGTGTGGCAGGAGCGTTTTTTATTTCCGGATATATTACAGGCTTTTCCCTTTGACCAGGCCCCCCTGTACTTCCTGCACATCGAAAACCGACAGGAAAGCGGAGGGATCGATATGGTGCACCACCTGTTTCAGCTTGGTCACTTCGAGACGGGTCACCACGCAGTAGAGCACATCCTTATCATCCTTGAGGTAGCCGCCCTGGCCGTGGAGACGGGTGACGGCGCGGTGCATGTCGTGAACGATGGCGTCAGATACTTTGTCGTATTCCGTGGTGACGATGAAAATGCCTTTGGAGGAATCAAGGCCTGTGGATACGGCGTCAATCATGCGGGAACAGATGAAATAGGCAATGAGGGAGTACATGGCGCTGTTCCAGCTGAATACGAAGCCTGCGGCGCCCAGGATGAAGAAGTTGAAGAACATGATGATTTCCCCTACGGAGAAGGAGGATTTGCTGTCCATCCAGATGGCTACGATTTCCGTGCCGTCGGTGGAACCGCCGCTTTTAATGACGATGCCTACGCCGATGCCGATGATAATGCCGCCGAAAATGGTGGAAAGGAAGGGATCCGTGGTGGCCGGTTTCATTTCTTCAAAGATAGAAGAGAAAAGGGACAGGATGACGATGGCATAGGTGGATGACGCCGCCAGTCCGGCGCCCAGGCGCCTGTAGCCCAGGTAGAAAAAGGGCAGGTTCAGCACCACGATGAGCAGGGAAAAGGGCACTCCCGTCAGGGCCTGCACCAGAAGGGAAATACCGGTGATGCCGCCGTCGATGATGTGGTTTGGAATAAGAAACAGGTTCAGCCCTGCGGAATAAATGATGGCTCCGATGGTGAGCCCCAGAATTTTTCGTATGATGGATACAATATCCATGTCTCTTCCTGCAATGGTCATACAGCCTCCAAAATGGTACAAAAAAATCCGCGGAAACGCCGCGGATTCGTTTTTTTATGGCGGAAGGGATGGGATTCGAACCCATGAACCTCTCACGAAGTTAACGGTTTTCAAGACCGCCTCCTTCAACCGCTCGGACACCCTTCCATAACGATATTATTATAGGGGAGAAAAGGAGGATTGTCAATGGGACCGCTTTGGCGGCCCAGGTTCTTTCCGAAGGCCCCGTCAACCCTTCCCCTCTTTTGGGAATACCGCAAATCCCCTCCATGGACACTCCCATATCCCCCTTCCCTTAAGGAGTATAATAGGAAATATATTTCATTAAGAATAGAGGTACTCATATGAATACAAAAGAAACGATTGACGCCATTCTTTCCGAGACGGGGAAGGCGGTGCTGGGCAAGGACGAGGTGCTGCGCCGCATATTGACCGCCATTCTGGCAGGGGGCCATATCCTGATCGACGATATTCCCGGCGTGGGGAAGACCACCATTGCCGTGGCCTTTACCCATGTGCTGGGGCTGGACTACAAGCGCATGCAGTTTACTCCCGATGTGCTGCCGTCGGATATTACGGGTTTTTCCATGTACGATAAGAATTCCGGCACCTTCCGTTACATGGCGGGAAGCGCCATGACCAATTTCTTTCTGGCCGATGAAATCAACCGGGCATCTCCGAAGACCCAGTCCGCTCTTTTGGAGGTCATGCAGGAGGGCCGTCTTTCAGTGGATGGGAAGACCTATGCCGTGCCCCAGCCTTTTATCGTCATGGCCACCCAGAATCCCTTCGGTTCTTCCGGCACCCAGGAGCTGCCGGAGTCCCAGACGGACCGTTTCATGATCCGCATTACCGTAGGCTATCCGGAAAGGGAGGATGAAATCCGCATTCTTTCCGGGGAGAAGAAGAATCCTGCCGACGGTCTTTCTGCCGTCGTTACGCCGGAAGGGCTCCTCGCCCTTCGGGAGGAGGCATCCCGCGTCCATGTGGAGGACAGCCTTTATGGCTACATGGTGGACATTGCCCGGGCTACCAGAAATCACCCGGACATCCGCCTTGGCGTTTCTCCCAGAGGCACCATGGCCCTGGCAGCCATGACCCGCGCCCATGCTTTAATGGAGGGACGCGCTTATGCCACCCCCGACGATGTGGCCGCTGTGGCACCCTATACCCTGGGCCACCGCATTTCTCTCACCGGCGATGCCCGGTACAATGGAAAGACGACGGAGTCGGTGCTTGCCGAGATTCTTTCTTCCCTGCCCCTGCCATCACTGAAGGAGGCATAAATGGGCCGCTTTTACTATGTATTTCTTCTTTTCATCGCCCTTTTCCTCATGGTGATGTACGACCAGTATGATGCCTTCCTGCTCTTTCTCATGCTTCTGCTGGCACCGGCTGCCCTGTATTTCGGAAGCCGGCAGGCGGGGAAAAGGGTGCTGTGCTCCCTGTCCGCTCCTTCCCATGTGGTAAGGGGCGAACAGGCGGAAATCGCCATTTCCCTGAAAAGTCCTTTCCTGCCCTTTCTCTCTTCCCTGGAGGTGCTGCTGGACGGCGCCCCCTTTGAATCCTATGAAGAGACAAAGGACGGATTCATCTTTTATTTCACCAGGGAAGTGCTCCACTGCGGCCGCTTTTCTCCCGGGAAAATCACCTTTTTCTGGAAGGATCCCTTTGCCCTTTTCCATTTCAAAAGGGATATAACCGCCTCTTCTTTCCTTGTCTATCCCCGGCAGGTGGGGACTTTTCAAGCAGCCCTCTCCGCTCTCCGCCGCATTGCAGGAAGCGAAGACAAAGAGTACTTCGGCGCCGTGGAGTATAAGCCCGGCGACAATCCCCACCTCATCAACTGGAAGGTAACCGCCCGGAAGGATGAGGTCTACGTGCGGGATTCAGCTCCCTCCGGCAGCGACCGTATCGTGCTGGCGGCGGACTATGAAAGAAATGACATGCTCCGGGACACGGTGGGCGACGCCCTGCTGTCTTCCGGACTGGCTCTCCTATCTGCCCGCATTCCTTTCCGTTTCGTCTTTGCCACGGGGAAAGGTTCCGTTTCCCGGACCATCCGCACCAGGGAGGACTGGACGGACGCCCTGGCCGGTTTCCTTCGGGCAGGCACGGAGGGAGCCCTGATGGGAGCCGACCTTTCGCCCTATGTCCCCATCTGCTATATTACAGGAAATCCCCGCCCCCCTTTTC
>NZ_CALGPS010000138.1 GCF_937959425.1 uncultured Dialister sp. | reverse complement strand
AATATTGACATACTCGTATAAATATGCTAAACTCTATGCAAGTTAAGAAACGAAATCCGTTACAGAAATAAGAAAGGGATGTATGAACATGATGAACAAAAAGAATTTACTGAAAATGATGGCTTTAGGTATGGCAGCAGCGGCTGTATTCGGACTGGCAGGCTGCGGCGGCGGATCCTCCTCCAGCCAGAGCGCCGGCTCCCAGACCCAGAAAGAAAGCCCGCTCATGAAGAAAATCAAATCCAGCGGCAAACTGGTGGTAGGCACCGCTTCCGGCTATCCTCCCTATGAATTTGTAGATACCTCTTCCGGCGAAAAGAAGGTTATCGGCATCGACATGGAACTGGCCCAGAAAGTGGCTGACAAGCTGGGCGTGAAACTGGAAGTACAGGACATGAACTTCCAGGCCCTCCTTTCCTCTCTCACCGGCGGCAAGGTGGACGTAGCCATTGCAGGCATTAACCCCACGGACGAAAGAAAGAAATCCATGGATTTCTCTGCTGACTACCTGCCTACAGAACAGAAAGTCATTATCCGGAAGGCCGATGCAGACAAGTACAAGACTGTAGAAGACCTTTACGGAAAGACCATCGGTGTCCAGAAATCCACCACCCAGGAAGCACTGGCCAAGGAAAAGATTAAAGACGCCAAGATCGTAGGCCTGGCTCACGTGCCGGAAGTAGTACTGGAACTGAAACAGGGCAAAGTGGACGGTCTGGTGGTGGAAGGCATCGTAGGCGAGCAGTATGTCATCTTCAACGATGACCTCATGTTCTCCGACGTCAAATTCCCGGGAGCCGTGAAAAACTCCGCCGCTGCCATCCAGAAGGGCAACGAAGATGTGGTGGCTGTGATTAACGAAGTCATCAAAGAAAATACGGACAACGGCAACTTCAAGAAGTGGACAGAAGAATACAGCAAGAAAGCTGTTTCCAATGCAGATAAGAAATAAATGAAATAAGGAAACTGCAGCGCTTGGGACGCTGCAGTTTTTTTAGTGGCAGAAGGATGCAGCACTGGAGACACAAAGGGGAATCCAGTCACGTAAGGCTCCTTCCTCACGGTGGCAATTCTGCATAGGATTGCCAAGTTCGGGCGAAGTAAGGCGCCTAGCCTGCCCATAAGGGCGCTTTCCTTTTGTCGCCCGAACGTAAAGAGCTGGGCGGAGCCCTGAGGATAGGTCCGAATATATGCGAATATATGCAAGAATACGTTTGCCTCAAATCAGGCCCCTGCGGGGCCTCGGCTTTTCTTTGAAAAGCCTACTATCATTCGTCGCCTGACGGCGCCACCTTCTTCCAGAGGAAGAAGGCTAACGCACTACGTCACGCAGCACTTGTGACACAAAAGCCAATCCCGTAACGTAAGGCTCCTTCCACTGGAAGGAGCTGCCCGATAGGGCTGAGGAACACTTGAAGATAGATCCAAGCCACTATGAGCCATCTTAGGCCCTTTCAGGGCCTCGGCCTTTTTTTCAAAAGGCCGCTATCCTCCGTCGCCTCCGGCGACACCCCCTTCCAAAGGAAGGGGGCTAACGCACTCCGTCATGCGGCTTTGGAGACACAAAAGCTAATCCCATAACGCTTGCCGCGGAGCGGCATATAAAACTCATCGCCGCCAAAGGCGGCGATACCTTTCCCTCTGAACCCTTTGAACCTTTTGAACCCTTTGAACCCTCACGCCGAAGGCGTGTCCAAGTGAACCCTTATTTCAATAAAATTTAATTGAAAGATATGAATACAGATATGGTCAAGACTATACACGTATGTTATAATTAGCTAACTTCAGATGATTTTTCCTGATAAAATAGAAAGAGGGGCCTATCCATGAATAAAAAGACGATTCCATTTTCCGATGAATTAATCCGTGATATCGCTGCCAAATATGGCACGCCATTCCATATTTATGATGAAAAGGGCATTCTTGACAATGTAAAACGGCTGCAGAAAGCCTTTTCCTGGAATCCCAATTTCCATGAATATTTCGCTGTGAAGGCAACTCCGAATCCATGGATCATGAAAAGCCTCAAAACCTTGCATGTGGGCTCCGACTGCAGTTCCATGGCAGAACTGGTGCTGTCTGAAACCGTAGGCATTAAAGGCGAGGAAATCGTATTCTCCTCCAACGATACACCGGATGAAGAATTCATCAAAGCCAATGAACTGGGTGCTATTATCAACCTGGACGATGTGTCCAATCTGGACGACCTGGAGCGGCTCCATATCGTTCCGGCAAGAATCTGCTTCCGTTACAACCCGGGACCGGAACTGGCCAGAGGCAATGCCATCATCGGCAAGCCGGAGGAAGCAAAGTACGGCATGACCAAGGAGCAGCTCATGACCTGCGTGGACTGGGCTAAAGAAAAGGGCATTTCCTACATCGGCATTCATACCATGGTTATTTCCGCAGAGCTGGAGCTGCCGGGCCTTCTGGGCACCATTTCCATGATGTTTGACCTGGCCAATGAAATCAGGGATAAAAAGGGTGTTACCGTCGATTTCATCGACTTCGGCGGCGGCATCGGCATTCCCTACCGTCCGGAACAGGATCCGGTAGATATTGAAGGACTGGGAGAAGGGGCAAGGAAGCTCTTTGAACAGAAGATGAAGGGATTTGACCATACCCGTATCTGCTTCGAATGCGGCCGCGCCATTACCGGTCCCTATGGCTTCCTGGTTACCAAAGCCATCCATTACAAGCACATTTACCGGGACTACATCGGCGTAGATGCCTGCATGGCAGATCTCATGCGCCCCGGTATGTATGGCGCCTACCACCATGTGACCGTGCTGGGAAAGGCGGATGCGCCCAAAGACCATGTATATGACGTGGTGGGCTCCCTCTGCGAAAACTGCGATAAGTTTGCCATCCAGCGCCCCCTTCCGGAAATCGAAACCGGCGATCTCATCGTCATCCATGACACCGGCGCTCACGGCCACAGCATGGGCTACAACTACAACGGCCGTCTCCGCCATCAGGAAATCATGGTTCATGAAGACGGCAGCGTACAGCAGATCCGCCGCAACGAAACCCTCTTCGACCTCTTCGCCACCCTTGATTTCCCGAACCTGAAAGAAAATACAGCAAAAGTGGTTAAGGAATAATTTCTTAACCCGAAAAGCCACAGACTCTGAGCCTGTGGCTTTTTTTCATGAAATAGGGAAGATATGGTATGCACGTAACGTCAGGCTCCTTCCGCTGGTGGCAATCCTGCATAGGATTGCCAAGTCGGGCAAAGTTGGCCCTTAGCCTGCCCATAAAAGGGCCTTCCTTTTGTTTGCCCGACCGGAATGGAGCTGGGCGGAGCGGTGGGGATAGGTCCGAATATATGCGAATATATGCAAGAATACGTTTGCCTCAAATCAGGCCCCTGCGGGGCCTCGGCTTTTCAAAGAAAAGCCTGCTATCATCCGTCGCCTGACGGCGCCACCGTCGGGCATTAAGGTGCTCGCTTAGTGTGCAGGCTATACTCGAATATTAGCCCGACTCGACAGTCCTCTGCAGGACTGTCGTCTTCCAGAGGAAGAAGGCTTCAGCACTTCGTCATGCAGCACTGGTGACACTAATGGTAAGCACGTAACGCTGACTTCATAATCATTGCCGCGCAGCGGCAATCCACAACCCTCGCCCGCAAAGCGGGCGTCAACCCTAAGAACCCTTTGAACCCTAAGAACCCTTTGAACCCTCTGAACCTTCTGAACCCTCTGAACCTTTCTCTTGCCCCTTGAAACACAACCCTTCTACACAACCTGCACCGACAGGCGCGCCCCTTTTTATATTGCGGCGTCAGCCGCCGCCCTTTATCTAATAATGTATTTAAGTTATATGAATTGAGAAAAATCTAAAAATGTCATAGCAAATAGGGGAGGAATGTGTTACAATACTTACATAGAAATATCGAAATGCATTTAAGCTTTTAGGAGGTATTCTTATGTATACTTTATCCACAGTGGAATTCAATGGGAAAATTCCACAGATTGATACCAATGCTTTTGTAGCACCCCACACCTTCCTTTCCGGCGATGTCAGAGTAGGCAAGTATGCCAGCATCTGGCCGGGCGTTGTTGCCAGAGGGGATGTAAACTATATTTCCGTTGGTGAATGTTCCAACGTGCAGGACCTCTGCTGCCTCCATGTGGCAGATGACCATCCCTGCATTATCGGTGACTATGTAACCATCGGCCACAGCGCTGTAGTGCATGCCTGCACCATTGAAGACCATGTACTCATCGGCATGCATGCCACCATTCTTGACGGCGCTGTAATCGGCAGAGGCTCCATCGTAGCAGCCGGCGCCGTTGTCCTTGGAGGCACTGTGATTCCGCCGAACTCCCTGGTAGCAGGCGTTCCGGCCAAAGTGATCCGTACCATCGACCGCATGAAAAATATCCATGCCCAGGCTATCAAGTACAAATGCGAATGGGCTATCGGCTACGGTGTGAAACCGGACATCGACGGCGAACTCTATCATGGAGAAAAGATTGTGTAATTTGATTTCATGATGAAATAGAAAACATCCCGGAAAATCTTCCGGGATGATTTTTTATGGAGACGTCTTTTTGCGTTCGGCAGGGATTCTGCCTTCCATAGGAAGGGGGCTAATGCACTTCATCATGCAGCAGCTTTGACAGAAGAGGTAAGCACGTAACGTAAGGCTCCTTACGGTCAAGCGATTAAAAGGAAGGCCCTTTAATGTGCAGGCTAAGGGCCAATGTCGCTTGACTTGGCAATCCTATGCAGGATTGCCACCTGCAGGAAGGAGCTGCCCGACAGGGCTGAGGATAGGTCCGAATATACGACGCGTAGCGTTATGTGTCATTTAGGCCCCTTAGGGGCCCAGGCCTTTCTGTGAAAGGCCTGCTATCATCCGTCGCCTGCGGCGCCACCTTCTTCCAGAGGAAGAAGGCTTTGGCACTTCGTCATGCAGTACTGGTGACACTAAGAGAAAACACGTAACGTTTACTTTATATTCATCGCCGCGAAGCGGCGATAACACCCTTTGAACCCGCCCGCTGGACGCGGGCAGAACCTTCTGAACCCTTTGAACCCGGGCCGCTTCGCGGCCCTCTATTTGACTATTTCCCTCCATGAGCTATATAATAAATACTAACTATATAAAAAATGATGATGGTTCATTATTTTTGTGGAAGGTGAAAATATGCGTGAAAAGTACGTTCCTCAGCAGATTGAGAAAAAATGGCAGAAAATCTGGGAGGATACCAAAGCATTTGAGACCCATTCGGATCCCTCTAAGAAAAAATATTATGTGCTGGAGATGTTCCCATACCCCTCCGGCAATCTTCATATGGGGCATGTAAGAAACTATTCCATCGGCGATGTGGTGGCCCGTTTCAAAAAGATGCAGGGCTTTAATGTGATTCATCCCATGGGATTTGATGCCTTCGGCATGCCTGCAGAAAATGCGGCTATCAAACATGGCATTCCGCCGGCTGAATGGACCTATTCCAATATTGCCAACATGACCCGCCAGCAGAAGGAACTGGGCCTGTCCTATGACTGGGACAGGAAGGTTCTGACCTGCGGCGAAGACTATTACAAGCACACCCAGAAACTCTTTGAAATTTTCTACAAGAGAGGCCTGGCTTACAAGAAGGAAGCCAAGGTCAACTGGTGCGACACCTGCCACACCGTACTGGCCAATGAACAGGTAGAAGAAGGCCGCTGCTGGAGATGTAAGAATCCGGTGGTGAAGAAGGACCTGTCCCAGTGGTTCCTGAAAATTACGGACTACGCTGACCGCCTCCTGGCTGATCTGGACCATATGCCCGGCTGGCCGGAAAGAGTTAAGACCATGCAGAGAAACTGGATCGGCCGCTCCACCGGCACCCAGTTCTCCTTCAAGGTGGAAGGTATGGATGATTCCATTCCCGTATACACCACCCGTGTGGATACGGTGTACGGCGTAACCTACATGGTACTGGCACCGGAACATCCGCTGGTGGAAAAACTCATTGCCGGAAATCCGGAAAAAGATAAACTGGAAGCTTTCATTACGGAAATGAGAAACCAGAATGACATCGTCCGCACAGCGGAAGATGCGCCGAAGCTGGGCATGTTCACCGGCAGCTATGCCATCCATCCTCTCACCGGGGAAAGAGTGCCCATCTGGATTGCCAACTACGTTCTCTATGAATACGGCACCGGTGCCGTCATGGCCGTTCCGACCCATGACCAGCGCGACTTTGAATTTGCAAAGAAATACCATCTGCCCATGAAACTGGTGGTGCAGAACAAGGCAAGGAGCCTTACCCTGGAAGATATGGACAAGGCTTACGACGCCGACGGATACTTGGTAAACTCCGGCGAATTCGACGGCCTCACCTCTGCAGAAGGCAGGGAAGCCATTACAAAGAAATTTGAAGATATGGGCATCGGCGAAGGCAAAGTCAACTACCGCCTCCGGGACTGGCTCATTTCCCGGCAGCGCTACTGGGGCTGCCCCATTCCGATTATCCACTGCCCCCACTGCGGCAATGTGCTGGTACCGGAAAAAGATCTGCCGGTGAAACTGCCGACCGATGTCAACTTCGTAGCCGGTGCTACCTCCCCGCTGGAAACCAGTGAAACCTTCCTCCATGTGAAGTGCCCCCAGTGCGGCGCCGACGCTACCCGTGAAACGGATACCATGGATACATTCATTGATTCCTCCTGGTACTACCTCCGCTACTGCGATCCCCACAATGAAAAGGAACCCTTTGATAAGAACAAGGCCAACTACTGGATGCCTGTAGACCAGTACATCGGCGGTATCGAACACGCCATCCTCCATCTGCTCTACTCCCGTTTCTTCATGAAAGTACTGCAGGACGAAGGCATGGTGGACTACTCCGAACCTTTCACCAACCTCCTCTGCCAGGGCATGGTGCTGAAGGACGGCGGCAAGATGAGTAAATCCGTAGGCAACGTAGTATCCCCCGAAGAAATCGTAGGGAAATATGGCGCCGACACCGCCCGCCTCTTTATCCTCTTCGCTGCGCCTCCGGAAAAGGATCTGGAATGGTCCGACCAGGGCGTGGAAGGCTCCTACCGCTTCCTGAAGAGAGTATGGGCTATTACAGGCAAATACCAGGACTTCACCAAGGAAAACAAAGGAAAGCTTACGGAAGATGAAACAGCTCTCCGCAGAAGACTGCACCAGACCATTTCCAAGGTTACCGAAGACCTGGACGGCAAATTTGCCTTCAATACCGCCATTTCCTCTATTATGGAACTGGTGAATGACATGTACCGCTTCGTGGAAAGCCATGACGCCATCGAAGAAAGCCTGGCCCGTGAACTTCTCCGGAACCTCCTCATCCTCCTGGCTCCCTTCGTTCCCCACATTACAGAAGAACTGTGGCAGGGACTGGGCGAAAAGGAAAAGAGCGTTCACGAAGCATCCTGGCCTGCCTGCGACGCCTCCGCTCTCGTGGTGGACGAAGTGGAACTGGGCGTACAGGTCAACGGCAAAGTCCGCGCTGCCATCAAAGTCCCCGTTGCCATGAGCCGCGAAGAAATCGGCGAGAAAGCAAAGGAACTGCCGGAAGTGAAGAAATTCACCGATGGAAAGACTATTGTAAAAGTTATCGTAGTGCCGAAACGTATCGTGAATATCGTAGTAAAATAAAACATCAAAAAGCCGGTGGCCTTGGCCATCGGCTTTTTCGTTTCCCGGTGCTGTGAACCACGGTTTAATCATGGTATACCAAGATTCTTCACTGACCATATCAGGCGGGAGGGGAAGCGCGCAACGCAGGCTCCTTTCTCAGAAAGGAGCTGGGCGACAGCCCTGAGGATAGGTCCGAAGCCTGCCTATCAAAGGACTGTCTTCTTTTGATGTATGCGGCAATGGATTCAGCACAACTTTTGAGGAAGAATTATCCTGCCGGTTGTTGTCCACTGTGCACCGCAGGGCGTGTCCATAGCTGCTGCCACCTTTTTTATGGCTGTGCTACAATAAAGAAAAACACATTTTCACATAAAGGAGTGATTTCCATGCATATAACCTGTGAAGGAAGAAGTTTTGATTTCTTTGACGGCGCCTCTCCCCAGAACCTGTGGAACATGGTGAAGGGGGAGCGGGGCAGAAACGACGCCGTGCTGGCAGACTGCGACGGGGATATTCTCGATTTCCAGACCCCCTTTATAAAAGACGGCACTGTGCGCTGGATACCCCTTTCCTCTAAGCAGGCCTACCAGGCCTACCGCCGCACCGCCATCATGCTTCTTGTATGCGGCGTGAAAGAAATATACGGCGACAAAGCGGATGTCAAAGTGAAGCACTCCCTGGGAAAATCCATTTACTGCGAATTCAAGGACGGACACACCCCTCTGCAGAAGGAACTTTCCATTCTGGAAGACCGGATGAAATCCATTGTTTCTGAGCGGAGAAAAATTACAAAGCTGGTGGTAGGCAGAAACAGGGCCATTGCCTTTCTCCGCATGAAAGGACGCACGGAAGATGCGGAACTTCTTTCCCAGCTCGATTTCTCCGAACTGGATGTAGACCAGTGCGGAGGCCTCATTGACTACTACTTCGGCCCCATGCTGCCGGACATGGGCTACATCACCGCCTTTGCCCTCCATTCCTATGCCCCCGGCTTCCTTCTCCAGATTCCGGGCCCCGGAGAAACAGAGCTTACCCCCGGCAAGGACGATCCTCTTTACGCCCGGGTATTTCTGGAATCCCAGAACTGGAGCGAACTCATCGGCTGCCATAACCTGGAAGAACTGAACCGGGCCATCGACACAGGACGCATCTATGACCTGGTGGCCACAGCCGAAGCGCTGCAGGAAAAGAAAATGGCAGAACTGGCCGATTTCATCTGCCGCCAGCAGCCGGCCATCCGGCTGGTCTGCATGGCAGGTCCGTCGTCCTCCGGCAAAACCACCTTCATGAAACGGCTCATCGTCCACCTCTGGGTGAACGGCGTCCGCCCTGTCATGCTCTCCCTGGACGACTATTTCCGAAACAGAGATGAAATGGGGGACAGAAACTGGGAAAATCTGGAAGCCCTGGACCTTACCCTCTTTGAAGACACCGTTTCCGCCCTGCTGGAAGGAAGAGAAGTGCACCTGCCCCGGTTTAATTTCATCACCGGAAAAAGAGAATGGGACGAAAAGCCCATCCGGCTGGGTAAAGGCCAGCCCATCCTGGTAGAAGGCCTCCACGCCCTGAATCCGAAGCTCACCTACTTCGTGCCCGGCTACCAGTGCGTCCGCGTCTACCTTTCTGCCCTTACCCAGCTTACCATTAATGACCATAACCGCATCTCCACCTCTGACACCCGACTCCTTCGCCGTTTGGTGCGGGATTTCCAGTTCCGCGGCAACGGACCGGAACATACCCTCATGGTTTGGGACAATGTGAGAAGGGGGGAAGAACGCAATATTTTCCAGTACCAGGACCGGGCCAATGTGGTCTTTAACACCGCCCTCCTCTATGAAATCCCGGTACTCAAAAAACTGGCCCGGCCCCTTTTGGAAGATATAGGAAGAAACAGCCCCGCCTATACGGAAGCCAGAAGGATGCTTGCCTTCCTTAGGCCCTTCCGGGAACTGGACGCCTCTATAGTCCCCGGCGAATCCCTGCTTCGGGAATTTGTGGGATATAAGGGCATGGGAAAATCCTTCCTGAACCGGTAGGGAGGCCGCTTTGCGGCTGCGATCGGGACCGGGATCGGGATCGGGGAGCCCCGTCCTTCGGCGGGGCTAGATCTGGTAGCTTGTGGCTGGTAGCTAGGGAGCCGCCTTTGGTGGCAGTGGTGGGCGCCTGCGGCGCCTCTTATGAATGCCGCCCTTAGCGGCAGAAAATGCACCCCCTTTGGAGTGGAGACTCTGCATAGAGTCTCCAAGTCAGTCGAAGTTGGCCCTTAGCCTGCCCATTAAAGGGCCTACCTTTTATCCGGCTGACCGAAAGCACCACCTTGCCCGCTGGGAAGCATGTCACGGGATTTTCAGGTCGCTACGCTCGCCTACAAATCCCGTCCCTTTGCCACCCCCGGAGGGGGCACCTTTTTGCTACGCTTCCCTTCCTGCTCATTTTTTAGCTCAATGTTTAGCACCTGGAAAATCGCCCTCACCGGGGTGGCAAGCGAACGGGGAACGCAGGGAGTCGTCAGACGACTGAGGTCCCCGTGAGACGCTTCCCTGTGGGTAGAGGGAGCCGCAGGCGGAAGAGGGGGTGTATTTCCCACGGGCGAAGCCCGGTTGTATGGTTTTCATCCTTTCAAAGGGCTGGGTACCGATAATGAAATCCAAAGCGGCAAGTCGTACAAAGCTAACTGCTAGAAGCTAACTGCTAGTTGCTATCGCCTCTACGTTATTTACTGTTCGCTGACTATAAAAACTCACGGCGGAGCCGTGCACCTTCATTCTCAATCCTAAATTCTTAATTTTAAATTGATTCCATATGCTCATTTATTCAGGAGGCAGTATCCATGATTTCTTTACTCCGTCGCACCCTGCCGCTTCTTTTAGGGGCAGGAATTTTAGCATTTTCTTTTGTCCCATTTCCTGGCGCCGAAACTGTGCAGGCCGCAGCAGTTCCATCCAATTATGAAACTTCTGTGAAAACGGACATGCCGCTGGAAAAGAAATACCTGCAGCATGGCCCTTATTCCACAGCCTATTTGGAACAGCTTGTTGATGAATCATGGAAGAAGTACGAAGTCTGGTATCCGTCAGAGCTTCCGGAGACGGATCAGCAGTATCCGGTTCTTGTTTTAAGCAATGGTACCGGCATCCACGCTTCCAGCGCCAAAGCTATGGCAGAGCATTTCGCTTCATGGGGCTTCATCGTTATCGGTAATGAAGAAGATAACTCCTGGGCCGGCGTTTCTGCAGAAAAAGGTCTGGTATGGCTTCTGGACGAAAATGAAAGAGAAGGAAGCACCTTTTATCATCATATAGATGAAGACCACATCGGCTCCTACGGCCATTCCCAGGGCGGAGTAGGTGCTATCAATGCAGCCTCTGTCCAGCCCCATCATGAACTGTACAAAGCCGTAGTCAGCGAATCGACCACCCAGATGCCCCTTGCCAGGAGCCTGAAATGGTATTTTTTCCCTGAAAAGGTAAAAGTTCCTATTTTCTATGTGGCCAGCAATGGATTCACCGACAGCTATATCGTTATTCCCGCCAAAGAACTGAATTATCTATTCAGCCGCTCCATTGATTCGCCCTACAAAGTCATGGCCATCCGTAAGAACGCAGACCATGGGGATATGCTCTATAAAGCCGATGGATACGTCACCGCCTGGTTCCTCTACTGGCTAAAAGGAGATGAAACGGCAGGAACAATCTTCCAGGACAATGGAGAACTTGCCCATAATCGACTTTATGAAAAGGTGAGAATAGAAAAGATCTAGGGAAGCCGCTTTGCGGTTGCGATCGGGATCGGGATCGGGAAGCCCCGCCTTACAGGGTCATTCTGAATGAAATGAAGAATCTTGGTACACGGAGTAAGTGACTCATCTTCAAGTAAATACCAGTCGGCGGGGCTAGATCTGGTGGCTGGTAGATAGGATTATCCGTTATCCGCTTACCGCGTTCACATATTTTCCAATTTTCTATATAAAATATAGAAAGAGACAAGATTATAAGGCAATTCTGACCATCTCCAATCTGGTCCAAAGGGGAAATCAAATGTATCAAAGAAAGAGCTCACAAGAAGAGGCATTAACCATGAAAAAAACAATCATTACAACACTCATTGCATCTGCACTGTCTGCAAGTATTGCTTTTGCAGCGATTCCGGGCGCTTCCTCACAGGAGGGCAAGCCTGTCAGCTTTCTGGATGTAACGCCGCAGACCTATGCAGAATACTGGGAAGACGGTCAATCTTTTAAATCCAACGGAAATCAGGAATACCCGGATCTATTCGGAAGACAGTGGCGAAAAGCATTTACCAACTCCATTTCCTTAGTTACTCCAAGAATGATCGTCAGCTACATTTCCTTTAGCGGTGAAAAGAGACTGCTTGATATTCCGGCGGACTTTGAATCCATTATGGAAAAATATAATGACCTGGTTTATGTAGCTACATGGACCAATTTTTCAAGAGACGGCAGCAACGCCCTCTTGGGCGGTGGCGCCATTACTCCACAGCTTCCTACGCAGAGACTTGTGATAGACAAAGACGGCACGATCATCCGCCCTGTCCCTATGCCTGAGGAAATCGAAAATCTCATGCCTCACAGCTTCGGACTGGTTTATTATGCCTTCCCCCGCAGCGTGATATTGAATGTTCCTTATACAATTCGCTGGGTCAACGGATATGGAAATATTTTAAGCATGGAAGTACCTGACAAATTAATAAGAGAATTAGCAGATGATGAATTCCATTTCTATAATTCAAACAAAGGAGTAGAAAGCGGATTTATCCTTCCGAACAAAAAATAAACAGTACAAATCCAAACAGTTCCCACGATACCTTTATTTGTAACTTAAAAATAAAGATATCGTGGGAATATCTTTATGCAATAAGCATATTTTTCCCTTTATTTGAAATAATGATAAAAAATTTTTTTACTCTTTTCAAAAATCGCACCCTGCCGTTATTTATATAGTAGAGGGGCACGAAAAGCCCGCGGTTCTACCGGATATCACTCCATATGTTTCCAAGTGCGCATAAGAAATGATTCTATGGGGTGATGGAAAGCAGGAAATGGTACCGCTTTTCTCCCTCACCTGACTCGGCCGAGCGGGTAAAAGAAAAAACAGCAGAGAAATCCAGGACTTAAACATCTATCGCGGCAGAAATGACGGGAGACTCATGCCTGGCGCGCGCCGTCGTACCTCGTACAGCAGCGGCCGTAGACCATGCAGACACCGAACTCATTGGGCATAGGGGATGGGAAGACTGGGTTTCTTTGTAGTAGAAAAAGCAGCTCCATGGGGGAGCTGCTTTTTTGACTGCAAAAAGACAGCACAAAAACACGGATTCAAATCCGCGCCAGACAGTATTGCGGGCCTCTCAGAATCAGGCGCCAACGCTGAGCATACAGGA
>NZ_CALGPS010000137.1 GCF_937959425.1 uncultured Dialister sp. | reverse complement strand
GCCCACCCCTGTCTAAGGGGTGGGTGGCGAGCGCAGCGAGCCGGAAGGGGTTAGCTGCCTGCGGCAGCTGATATAAATAGGCGCCTTTTATTTTTTAAGGTGCCTTCTTTTTTAGTCCTGCCGCCTGCAGCGGCGCCCCCTTCCACCACTACGTGGTCCCCCACCCCCCGAGTGCGGGGGTGGGCAAGTTTATGGAGGAAAAAAGGAACCGCGTCACTACATCCCTTCCCACCCCTGTCTAAGGGGTGGGTGGCGAGTACAGCGAGCCGGAAGGGGGCAGCCGCAAGGCTTCATTATAAGATTCATCGCCCGTCAGGGCGATACCATAACCCTCGGGCCAAAGGCCCGTCAAACTTAAGAACCTTCCGAGCGAAGCTCCGTCAACCTTCCGTTGTGGGCCCCCTTTGGTACTGCGTACCACCTTCCCCCTCTTCGAGGGGGCACAATAGAATGGGTGTTGAACCCTCTGAACCCGGGCCGAGGAGCGGCCCTCTACTTCTTCCTTATGAATACTCTTCCTGCTTCCACAGGGTGGGATTTCTTGTATTCTTCTTTTGCCTGGTACATACGGTCATCCGCTTCTTTGAGGTGGTCTTCAAAGGTGAGGGGCTGGGCGGGGGCGTGGATGCTCCAGCCGAAGGAGGCGGAGGGGTCTTTCGGCATATGGGGCAGGCCTTTCAGCGCCTTCAGTTTCTTTTGGATTTCGTCTGCGATGGCAGGGATGGATGATGTTTTTTCCGGCGGGAGGATGGCGATGAATTCGTCGCCGCCCAGGCGGCCGCAGAAGGCGCCTTTTCCGGCAGTGCTCCGGATGATGTCTGCTGTGCGGCACAGGAGTTTGTCTCCTGCCATGTGGCCGTAGAGGTCGTTCACTTCTTTGAGACCGTTCAGGTCCATGAAGAGGAGGGCATAGGATTTTTTGCTGTCCAGCTTTTCTGCTGCGTGGAAGATGCCGCCGTGGTTCAGAAGACCGGTGAGGGCGTCATGCCGTGCCATGCGGAGGGCTGCTTTTTTCTCCTGCGCTTCTTCTGCCTGGGCCAGGATCTGGAGGAAGTAGGACAGGGTGACGGAAAGGACGAAGACCAGAAGGGCCCAGGTGGCCAGGGCCTGCATGATATGAATCTGCAGGGGATCGTGGGCGGGGGCGATGTAGTACTGGGCGGTATCTATGCCGGCGGCTCCGGCGGAAATAAGGATGCCCCAGCGGATGATGAAGCTCCAGATTTCTTCTTTTCCCAGGGGATGGAGCTGGTACCAGCACACGAAAAGACATGCCGGGAGGATGGAAAGGTGAAGCAGGGGGAGCATGTCATCCAGGGTGAGGGGTGTTTCCAGGTGCAGCAGGATGGCGGAGGTGAAGAGCAGAAGAAACCACTGGGAAAGCCGGTGGTAAATGGCTTTTCTCCGCCTGTTATTTTCCGAGAGGTAGAGGTAGTAAAGGAAGGGGGCAGGGAGGAAGAAAAGGGAGCCGTATTCGATAACGGAGCAGAGGTTCTGGTTTCGGATCCAGAAGCCCAGCATGTGATGATAGCCCAGGCCCCAGAGTACGAAGGAGGCCAGGAAGAGGGAAAGGGCCAGCCCTTTCTTTACGAAGCCCTTTTTCTTCAGACACAGGAAGATAAGGATGGCAGCCAGGGACAGGGTGAGGAGGGTGTGATAAAGGACGAAGAGAAGCCCTTCTCCCTGCAGGTAGTAGGTGTAACTCTTTTTAGTAGGCATGACGAGGATGCTGCCCAGAAAGGGGCGGGGATTGTGGTCAAGCATTTCTTCTTCTATAGTGACAGTGGAGCCATAGGCAACAGGAGGAAGCTCTACCATGCAGATCATGGAACCGAAATGGCGGCTCCGGGGTACATCGGATTCGCTGATGGAGTACAGAATGTGGCCGTTGTATAAAACGGTGGGGTAGGTACGGATGGTGGTGAAGGCCAGCATGTACTGGTGCCGGTCGGAGTGAAGGGGGATGGGCACATGGATGCGTACGCGGCTCCCCTCCGGGAAGTCATCTGCCGGGGATATGTTTTCCTTCACACTGCCGTCCGGTTCTATGAGGTCCATGGAAATGGCATCGGTTACCCGGTACTCGTTGTACTTTGTTTCATGGGTCATGTAGTAGGCGCTCACCAGTAGAAGAAAAAGAATAAAAAAGGAGAAAAGGGCAAAGATGTAGAAGGCTTTTCTGTTTTTCTGCTCTTTGGGAAGCCACCATTCCTGTTTTTCCATACCGATTCGCTCCTGACTGTCATTTTTATTTCGCTTTTTATTTTAACATATATATGAAAGACAGGAAGAAGTTTATCATATTTCTGATAGGAATAAAAGCATGCTCTATGAATTAATCAGTGCTTCCCTAGGGAAGCACTGATTAATTCGCAGAATCGAATTTCATATGTATTTTTATCCAATACTGCGTCATCAGTCTCCTTAAATAGCTCGCTATTCGCGTCGACTGATTCCTTGCATTGAATAAAAATACAAGAATGAAATCCGATAACGATTTAATCAGTGCTTCCCTGGTTCACCGGCTCATTAGGACGGTGAAAGCATTTGTGCTTTTTCACAGTCTTTTTTGCAGAACTTCCCATTTCTTCCTTTACAGGGCATAAAGGTATCGGATACTATAGGGATAAATGGATTTTTATTTCGTTCAATAAAGGAGAACATGATGGCACTGGTGAAGGATGAAGTCATAGAAGAGATCCTTAAATACAGGAAGTACAAAGTTTGGAGAAAACTGGATGATAACGGGCTGCTTGCCCTGGAGAGGAAGGACGGGGATATCGAGTATATCTGCGTTGGTGAAGAGCTGGGGGTAGAGCTGTTTAGAAGCGGGGAGATAGATTCCTACTATGCCCTCAAAGATATAGGGGAATCGGAGGATGATTTTTTCTGTTTCGACGATGATCCTCTGGGCAGACTGACAGCAGAGGAGAAAGTGCGGTTTCATATGACTTCTTTTCTTCATGTGGATTTTGGCAGCAAGAATGAAATCGACCAGGCCTGGACCACGGCCATTGACCGCTATAAAAAGAGGAATGGCATCCGCATGTATGGCAAGGGAAATTATTTCATGGTGATTAAATCCATTCCCCGCCGTCTTCCCCGGAATATCATTAATGAGGAGGACCAGGAGAGGGTGGCAGAGGCTTTCCGCCTGCTGAACTGGCTTTCCCTTCATCCGGAAAAGATTACCCGCCTTTACGAAGAGTATCTGCCTTACGACGTGAGACCCCATGCAGTGCTGTACAAACCCTTGCCGGACGGGTCCTATGAGAGAGACATCATTGAGGCGCCGGAGCGGAAAATGTTTGCTTTTGAGCCTGTCCCTTTTGAGTATGAAGTGCTTGCCCACCAGATTCATCCTTTTATTACCAAAAAGAAAGGGGTCATGGAGTGCAATCTCTTTATGACCGATGCTCCGGTGATGGAGGAAGGCTTTAAAGATGACGAAAAGAAAGAGGACCTTGAGGAAGTGCAGAGTCATCTTATCTGGCCCTGGGTGTTCATGGCAGGCGCGCCGAAGGATGACCAGATTTTCTACATGAAAGCTTTCAAGGAGCCCGGTATGGAAGTTCTTCGGGAGCTGGCGCAGCAGATGATTCAGACTCGGTATGCGCCCCATGAAATCAGGGTATGCAATGAGTGGACCTACAGCCTTTTGGAGGATTTCTGTAAAAAGACCGGTATCAAGCTGACCTTTACCCAGGACGACCTGTGGGTGGAGGATGCCTGTGAGGATTTCCTCGAACACTCTGCAGCAGGCCCCATGAATGATGACTATGGGGACGACGATGATTATGACGATGATGACGATGACGAAGAGGATTTTAAGCGCCTGATATCCATGATGCGCGGCATGAAGGATGATGAGTTTATGTCTGTTCCGCTTTTCATCCAAAACGGTCTTCGGGAAGCCTATGATATGCTGCCGAAGGACCTGCAGAAACGCTGTGTGAAGCTGTGGAAATGGAAAGTATAACGTCTTTACATTTTATGAATTGACTACTGGTCGCTTTTAGGCTATAATTCATTTCATGAATGTCAATCCCATGAAAGAAGGAAATCAGATGAAAAAATGGGTAAAAGCAGCAGCGGTTATGGTTCTGGGCGCAGCCCTTTTTATGCCGGCCATGATGAGTGAGGCCAGGATGCCTTCGCGCATCGGTATCCCCAATCCCCTGGTGGAGTATGACAGCTACGGCAGACTGGGACAGGTGGTGGGATTTCAGCCCCTCTTCCTGACGAAGTCTTTTGGCTACAAGGTGGACAGCTATATCGCCATCAGCCGTCAGACGGCTGACATCCGCTACAGCAATGATGACGGCGCAAGGCTCACTGTCCGGAGTGCCCTCCGGGACAGGAAGAACGGCGGCGAGGATATCAGCGGCGTTTACACCGGTAAATGGGAGAAAAAGGAAATCGCCCATTCCACGGTGTATGTGGCAAAGACCGACGAGAAAACCTATACCGCCCGCTGGACCTGCGGCGCCTATGCATTTGCAGTGACCGGCGAAGGTATGAGCGAAGAGGAATTCAGCCACATTCTTGCCGGCTATTTTGTGGACATGACGGAACATTACTACAGCGACCGGGTCATGCCGGTGGCAGGGGGAGCAGCTTTCTGAGAGAGTACCCCGATTTCCCATATTTCTGCTATTAAAAAATTCTATTGACCATTTCTCGTGGGCTGTGCTATTCTTAAGAAAGAATTCCACAGGATTCAATGGCGAATCATTCATTCTATGCAGGGATGAAGATGCCGGGAGAGTCGTGAAAGGCGGACACCGAAGGGGCAGAAACTCTCAGGTAAAAGGACCGGCAGTTGGACTAACCTCTGGAGAGCCTGGAAACGGGCACCGAAGAAGCAGGGATTTCCCTTATCTTTCAGGTCAAAGGACAGAGGCGCACTGATTATTTTTCAGTGCGCCTTTTTTTGTTGGAAAAAAGGCGCAGAAATCAGAAGGGAGCGATGGATTTGGATAAAAAGACACCTTTATATGACCGGCATGTGGCACTGAAAGGAAAAATGGTTTCCTTCGGCGGCTACACCATGCCTGTGCAGTACGGCAAGGGCATTCTGGCGGAGCATATGGCAGTGAGGACGAAAATGGGCATGTTTGATGTATCCCACATGGGAGAAGTGCTCTTTGAAGGCAAAGGAGCCCTGGCATCCCTGAATCACCTTCTGAGCAATGACTACACAAACCTTGCCATAGGGAAGGTCCGCTACGGTACCATGCTCAATGAGGAAGGCGGCGTTATCGACGACCTGATTGTGTACCATCTGGGAGAAGACCGGTACATGGTAGTGGTCAACGCTGCCACTCACGACAAGGATGCGGCCCACATGAGGGCAAACCTGCTGCCGGACACGAAGTTTACCGATATTTCTGAAGAAACAGGCCTTATTTCCCTGCAGGGACCTATGACAAAATCATTCCTTCCTGCACTGGTGGAAGGAGGAGAACTGCCGGAGAAATACTACAGCGAAAAGGAGCATGTCATCATAGGCGGTGTGGACTGCCTGGTATCCCGGACGGGCTATACCGGCGAATTCGGTTACGAAATCTTCTGCCCTGCAGATAAGGTGGGTCTCATCTGGGACCTTCTTTTGGAAAAAGGAGGCGATGACCTCCTGCCCTGTGGCCTGGGCGCCCGGGATACCCTTCGGCTGGAAGCGGCCATGCCTCTCTACGGACATGAAATGGATGAGACAGTAAGCCCTTTGGAAACGGGCCTTGATTTCGCCGTGAAATTAAATAAAGAAGAATTCATCGGCCTTCCGGCCCTCCTTACCTGTCCGCCGAAAAGGCAGCGCATCGGCCTTAAAGTCACCGGCCGGGGTATTGTCAGGGAAGAGGAGGATGTATATCTGGGGGACAAGGTCATTGGCCGTACGACCTCCGGCACCTACTGCCCCTATCTCAAAGGCGCCTGTGCCATGGCGCTGGTGGAAAAGGGAAGCGTGAAGATAGGCGACACCGTGGAAGCGGACGTAAGAGGAAGAAAAGTGGCCTGTGAAGTGGTGCCGCTTCCGTTCTATAAGAGGAAGTAAGGGACACGCCCTTTGGGCGTGAGGGTTCAGAAGGTGCAGAAGGTTCAAAGGGGAAAGGTTGACGGGGCCGAAGGCCCCGAAGGTTGTGGCCGACATCCGTCGGCGGGTTGTATAGCAGGGGGCGACGGCCCTATGGGCCGAGGGGTGGTGGTATCGCCCTTTGGCCGATGAGTATGAAGTCAGCGTTACGGGATGAGCTTTCTGCTGCATAAATTACGCTGAACATTGGGTCTGTCAAGTCCTTTGTGTAAATTTTTTCTGTCAAGTTAAGATTATTCTAA
>NZ_CALGPS010000136.1 GCF_937959425.1 uncultured Dialister sp. | reverse complement strand
GAATGTGCAAGTCAGTCGAAGTTGGCCCATAGCCTGCCCATAAAAGGGCCTTCCTCTTAATCGACTGACCGTTAGGCGCGGTTGGCTTGTTTCCCATCGCCCACCAGGGCGGTTGTAAAGGTTTTACCAGCCCACTAGTACACTAGCTCACTAGCACACCAGCTCACTAAATAATACCGGTCGGCGAAAGGAACCAATAGGCGCGGAGAGGATCGCCTACAGCGGTCAGCTGACAGCGGTAAGCGGACAGCCGCAGGCTGCCTCATTTTTCCTCTACCCCCTATCTTCTGCCTTCTGCCTTTTCCTCTTTCTCATCCAGAGGCTTCCAGCCGCCTCCCAGGGCTTTGAAAAGGGCCACCATGTCGGTGAGCTCTTTTCCTTTAGCCAGAGTATAGTTCTGGTCCAGGGATAAATAATGCCGCTCTGCGTCCAGTACGCCCATGTAGTCGGAAAGGCCGTAGGTAAATTGGTTCTTCGACAGATCCAGCGCTTCTTTGGCTTTATTTCTTCCTTTTTCCAAAGAGTCTTTCCGGATTTTATCCTGGCTCACTGCAGTCATGGCGCTTCGCACTTCCCCCGCTGCCTTGAGCACCGTATTTTCATAGGCTGCCTGCATTTCCTTTTCTTTCTCGCTCTGCACTCTTACATTTCTTTTCAAAGCACCTCCATTAAAGAGGGGATATGTCACCTGGGGCATGATGCCGAAGGCGTGGCTGCCGGCGGAGAAGAGGCCGCCGGAAAGAGCGGCCAGACCCAGCACGCCCAGAATGGAAAATTTCGGCTTCATTTCCGCCTTTGCTTCCTTTGTCTTTGCTATCTGCGCCGCCCAGGCCATTTCCGCACCGTGTACATCAGGCCGCTGGCGGAGTACCTCCGCCGGAATGGCGTTGTACATAGCGCTGTCGATTTCCGGCAGCGGCGATGGAGTCATCAGCTTTTCATTCAGTTCTCCCGGTATGGTGCCGGTTAAGATGGAAATCCGGTTCAGCGTATTCGCGATTTCCGTCTTCAGCTCCGGCACCCTGGCTTCCGACTCGTGGATTGTATAGGCTGCCTGGTCTGCCGGCAGGGCAGAAATGAGCCCAGATTTTTCATTCACCTGGAGCAGGGACAGGTTATCCTTCTGGTTGGCAATATGGGCTTCCGTCACCGCCAGCTCCTCCTGCAGAGTGCGGAGGGTAATGTAATTCATGGCCACTTCCGCCGAAAGGGATACCCAGGTGGAGTAGAGCATGCCCCTCCGGGCCTCCAGCGATTTTTCAGACGCCTTCACTTTGGCCCTGTTCTTCCCGAAGAAATCAGGTTCCCAGGACGCATCCAGTCCCGTATAGGAAAGATTCCGGCTGTTATCTATGGTCATGCCGGGCACCTTTTCCAGAGCCTTGGGTGTCACATCGGAAATGACCCCTTCCGGCGCCTCTGCCCTCACCCAGCCGGCGCCTGCATTCATCCAGGGCACCAGGGAGGCCTTTGCCATGCCCAGCGCCTCTCTGGCCTGCTTCAGCCTGGACTCTGCCTGCATGAGATCCCGGTTCCGGTTAAGAGCTGTATAAATGAGGGAATCCAGTGTGTCATCATGAAATACCTTCCACCACTCCGACAGCACCTCCGGCGTAAGGGACGCCCCTTTTTCTTCTGTGAAATAGAGATTATCATACATTCCTGCCAGGGCTGTCCAGGGCGTTTTCTCCAGATTCACTCCATCCGCCGCACTTCCGGAAAGCGGAACCATGCAAAAAGCAGCCGTTAACAGGGATACCATGCCAAGGGCTGCTTTTCTTCTTCTATCCATACCGCCACCTCCTTAAGAGAAGCATATGCATAAAAATTTCTTTGGGAAAGGAAATCAGATTCCTGTCCCCTATTTGTATTCTATTCTTATTATATATAATTCAAATTTGAATTTCAATTTCCTTTGCCCATTATGGAAGCGCTAATTAAATCACTATCTGCTTTTATTCTTGAATTTTATGCAATGCAAGGAGTGGGGCAACGCGATATGAATGAATCAGTGCTTCCTTATATCGAAAACATTGCGTTTCCTCATAAATAAGCGTATAATGAAAAGCCGTAGTATCTCTTTTTATATATAGGAGGATTCTCTTGATTTCCAAAATACAATCCATTCTTTCCCGCATCAAACTGATTCACCAGATTGCTCTGGGGCTCCTGCTCGGCATACTGCTGGCAGTCACCATTCCCCAGTCCGTGCCCCTGCTTGCGGTGTTCGGCGACCTCTTCGTCAAAGCCCTGAAAAGCGTGGCTCCGGTGCTGGTATTTTTCCTTGTCATCAATGCCATTGCCCAGAAGAAGCCGGACCAGAAGGGCAGCATGAAGCCCATCGTCACCCTGTACATGACGAGCACCTTCCTGGCTTCCATCATCGGCGTATCTTTTTCCTTCCTCTTCCCCACCACCCTCACTCTTCAGACTGCCGCCGACGCAGGTGCTGCCACGCCGCCCAGCGGTATCGGGGAAGTGCTCTTCAACCTGGTCATGAGCACCATCGACAACCCTGTCAGCTCCCTTCTGAAAGCCAATTACATCAGCATCCTCCTCTGGGCCATCATCTTCGGCATTGCCATGAAATCCATGGGCAGTGACCACACGAAGAAAATGCTGGATGATACCGCCAAAGCGGTCACCAAAATCGTAGGCTGGGTCATCCATCTGGCACCTCTGGGCATTATGGGCCTCGTAGCCAACTCCGTAGGAAGCCAGGGCATTTCCGCCCTTCTTGGCTACATCCATCTCCTGGCCGTCCTCATCGGCGCCTATGGCACCGTAGCTCTGGTGATGAATCCCCTCCTTGTGTTCACAAGGGTTCATAAAAATCCCTATCCCCTGGTACTCACCACATTGAAGGAAAGCGGCGTCTACGCTTTCTTTACCAGAAGCAGCGCCGCCAATATTCCTGTAAACCTTAACCTCTGCCGCCGCCTGGGACTGGATCCGGACATGTATACCATTTCCATCCCCCTGGGAGCCGCAGTCAATACAGCCGGTGCCTCCGTCACCATTTCCGTCCTTTCACTGGCTGCCGCCCACACCCTGGGCATTGAAGTAGACCTTCCCACCGCCTTCCTCCTCTGCCTGGTAGCCACCATCGGCGCCTGCGGCGCATCCGGCGTAGCCGGCGGCTCCCTCCTCCTCATCCCCGTAGCCTGTGCCTCCTTCGGCATCAGCAACGATATTTCCATGCAGGTGGTAGGCGTAGGCTTCATCATCTCCGTACTGGAAGACGCCTGCGAAACCGCCTTAAACAGCTCCAGCGACGTCCTCTTCACCGCCACTGCGGAATTTGAAAAGCGAAGAAAATAAGGGACTTTGAAGAGCTCCGACATGGTACTGGGGACAGAGGATAAATAATAAACAGACAGTTTCCTGCCGTCATGAAATACCAATGGTGCCATGCCGTATGGGAACCCTTTTGCGAATAGTTTCCTGTCGGTAAGAAGCACCAGTGGCACCACATCGAGTAGGAAACCTTTCGCGAATAGTTTCCTGCCGGTAAGAAGCACCACAGCGTGTCACCTCAATAGGAAACCTTTCGCGAATAGTTTCCTGCCACCATGAAAATACCAATGGTGCCATGCCGTATGGGAACCCTTTTGCGAATAGTTTCCTGTCG
>NZ_CALGPS010000135.1 GCF_937959425.1 uncultured Dialister sp. | reverse complement strand
AACCTGCGCCGATAGGCGCGCCCCTTTTTTCTTAACCTGCGGCGAAGCCGCCACCGCAACCCTCGGTGCCGCAGGCGCCGTCAAACCCAAGAACCTTAAGAACCCTCGGGGCCAAGGGCCCCGTCAACCCTCACGCCGCAGGCATGTTCATTTCTTTATTTCATTTTGTTTGAAAAGAGCGTATACTATAATGTAGTATATAAAAGTATATAGAAAAGAGAGGACCGCAGATATGGGAATGCAGAGAATAGGGCAAGTGATGAAGTACCTCAGCATTCCTGTACTTATGTGCGGTCTTTTTTTGACGTTTCTGGCGGACATGGCGCTGTACCGGGCGGATGTCCGCATGGAGCGGGAGGTGCTGACCAGCTCTGCGGAACGCCGGCTGAATAATTTCTATGAATATGTGTACCGCTATGAGACGGCAGCGGATATTATCGACTCCACGGTGCAGAACAGCGAGGGACGGACTGACGGTTTGGGCGGCATGTCGCGGCTCCTGGAAATCGATCGTTCTATCCGGCTTATCGAGGTGATTCCGGCGGAGGGAGACAGCACATGGTTTTCCGCAGACCGGTGGCTGGGGAGTGGGCGGTCCATGCTGGAGGGGCCGCTGAAGGAGGCGGCTCTTGAGGCCCGAAGGGAAAGGAAATCGGTGATGGTGGACTCTCTGTCCCTGGACCATGAGCGGACCTATATGGCGGTGCTGCAGCCCATTTTTCTGGAGGATCGGGCATCTTCCCTGTTCTGGGGGTATGTGCTGATTCTTGGGAGCCAGGAGTCTGTCCTTCGGAATTCCAATATCGTTCATGATGACGGGATGAGGGAAGATTACCGGCTTGTACGGGAAGGAAATGGGACGGAGCATGTGCTGGCCGAAGAGGGAACGGTCAGCCGGGGCGACCCTTCCGCTTCCGTAAATATAGGCGGAGACCGGTGGACCCTGACCCTTCGGCCCAGCCAGGGCTGGCTGAACATGCAGACCCTCTTCCTTGCCACCCTCTGCGGTATCATGGGCTCTGTTTTTATTTCCCTGCTGTGGAAGAAGAACCGGATTCTGAAGGTCATCGGCGGCACCGACAGCCTCACCGGCGTGTACAACCGCAAAGGCGGCGATAAGGCGGTAGCTGCCTATCTGAAGGCCCATCCCGGAGAGCCGGCCATGGTGATGGCTCTGGATATCGACAATTTCAAACTCATTAACGACGTGTACGGCCATGGCGCCGGAGACCGGGCGCTGAAGGTCCTTGTCCGGGACATGAGACGCATCTTCGGCAGGGAAACCATTATCACCAGGAACGGGGGCGATGAATTCATTCTTTTCCATCCCTTCCGGAATAAGGAGGACGTGGAAAATAAGATGACCCGTTTCACTGAAAAGCCCCATATCATACAGGCCGACGGCAGGGACGTGCCCTTCCATTCCTCCATGGGCTGCGCCGAATATCCCCTCCAGGGCAGGGAATACGGGAAACTCTGCGTCCGGGCGGACTTTGCCCTCTACGCCGTGAAATTGAACGGCAAGGCCGGCTGGCGGAGGTTCGATGATACGGTGGCGGAAAACAAACACCGCACCCAGTTCGGCTTCAACCTCTCCGAAGTGGCCGGCAGCATGCCCGGCGGCATGCTGGTATGCAAGGCCACGGAAGACCAGGAAATCCTCTTTGCCAACCGTGGCATGATCGACCTTCTGGAATGCGACAGCTTCGAAGATTTCATGCACTACACCGGCGGCACTTTCTTCTCCATCCTCTATCCCGGAGAAGAGGAAGCACTGAAAAAGGAATTCCAACGCCAGCTGGACAGCAGGGATAATGAAAAGCAGACCGATTTCCTCACCTTCCGCATCGTCACCAAGAAGGGCAGAGTGATTACAGTGGAAGACGTGGGAAGGAAAAAGGAAAACCCCTTCTACGGCGAGCTGTACTACATCTTCATGTACGATAGAGCGGAAAGAGAAGAGAGACAGAGGGGGTAAGAAGATAGACGATAGACGTCAGACATCAGACGCTGTGGAGGCTTCCTGCCGGGGTGGTCATTCTGAGCGCCAGCGAAGAATCTCGGTAAGAATAGTAAGTATTGGCAGTGATGGTAAATACCAGTGGGCAGAAAGGCGATACAGGCAGGTGCCTTTGCATGAATGAGAACTTCCACGCGGCCAACAGACTATACTGGCAGAGAGGCGAAAAGACCCGGTAAAGAATTTCCAAATATTCCCGCAGCGCTTAATCCATGGAAACGGGAAGGAAAGACGGAACCGCTCATGATTTTCCCTCTCCGGCGCGCCAAAACTGAATAAAACTCCTGATGAAGACTAAAACTTGAGGCAGACAGAGCTTACGGCCCTTTCATGATGAAAAGCTCTGCTGCAGCAGCCAGGTCCGCATCAGGAGTTTTTGCGTGGGAGATTGGAAAAGGGGCTGTGAAAAGAATGTAAATCATTTTTTCACAGCCCCCTTTTTTACATTGCGGCGTTTTTCCCTTTGGAGGGCATGCGAGACACTTCCCACCAGGGCGGAGAGGACCAGGTGCACCTTAAACTTGCCTCCCCCCGCAGGCGTAGGGGGACTGCGTACACCTTAAACTTGCCTCCCCCTGTAGGCAGGGGGAGGGGGACCACGATAGTGGTGGAAGGGGTTGGTAAGAATCGGATCGAATCATAAGTGCTGCAAGCCATCGCGGAGATTCCCCCCCTTGGTGGCTGCGCCACCACCTTGTCCCCCCCCGCAGTTCGGTCGGGCAGATAAAAGGAAAGCGCCTTAATGGGCAGGCTAGGCGCCTTACTTTGCCCGACTTGCACA
>NZ_CALGPS010000134.1 GCF_937959425.1 uncultured Dialister sp. | reverse complement strand
AATAGAAGAAAAGAATGCATAAGCCGGATCAAAAAGGGCACCTTTCATATGGAAGGCGCCCTTTTGTGCCAAAGAGAGATTTGGGATTTAAGGAGATGGCCAGACTTCCGGCTACTCGTTATCCGCTTTCAACTGACTGATTCCTTCCTGCCGGGCGCGTTAGTCTGAACGATGCGAAGAATCTCGGTAAAGGAGGGCGCCCGCTTATAAAAAAGGCGCCTCTTATGATCAAACCTTTAAAACCGCCCCAAGGGGCGAAGGGAAAAACGCAAAACCGGGCTTCGCCCGTGGGAAATGCACCCCTATCCCCCTACGGGGACTTCCCCCGGAGGGGGAAGTTTGCGCTGCCGCTCAGCTTTAGGACTCATAAGCATCACAAAGCATAGCGCCGCTAAAATCTCCCCCACCGGGGGAGACGTTGCCGGAGGCGACAGAAGGGGTGCATTTCCATCAGGCGCAGCCTGGTTGACATGTTTTCCCTCACGCCAAAGGCGTGGTTGTATGGTTTTATTATAAGAGGCGGCCATATATGATCAAAAGAGGCGGCCATATATGATCAAAGGCCGCCCACCGCAGGCCCGAAGGGCCCGTCTGAAGTCTGACCGTCTGACGTCTCCCCTCTGATTGTCTCTATCTCCTTAAATCTCAAATCTCTTTCCTCAAATCTCTCCCCTCCCTGTCATTTCGAGCGGAGTCGAGAAATCTCCCGGCACTATGCTGCCCGCCGTAAGTGGGGGATACGCTTCCTGGCACACTGCCCGTCTGATGTCTGATAGTCTGAAGTCTGACTGTCTGACGGCTTGCGCCGTCTCCCCCTTTGGTACTACGTACCACCTTTCCCCCGCGCGCGGTGGCACAACAAAACGCCCTGGCATTTCGAGCGGAGTCGAGAAATCTCCCGGTACTGTGCTGCCCGCCGCAAGTAGGGGATACGCTTTCCGGCACACTGCCAGTCTGACGTCTGACCGTCTATCATCTGACCGTCTGAAGGCTTTCGCCGTCTTCCCCCTTTGGTACTGCGTACCACCTTCCCGCCCGCGAGCGGTGGGACAATAAAAACTCCTCAAATCTCAAAATCTGGCATTTACTTTTAAAAATAGGTATTTTTTATTCTTATTTCGATAAATATGTTGACTAAATTTGCAGGAATATTTATGATAATAAAAATAAGTGCCGATATGGAGGAGGAATAACAATGATGGCAAAGGGAGATATGGTACGCATCACCTATGTGGAACTTTGGAATTTCAAAAATGTAAGACATGGAAGCATTGACTTGTCTTTACAGCCCGAAGGCTTTAAATCCTCTGTGCTTGGCATTTTTGGACAGAACGGTTCGGGGAAGACGGCATTTATAGATTCACTGAATGTTTTGAAACAGGCACTGTGCGGGAGAATCTTAGACGACCAATATGCCGGATACATTATGTATGGTGCCGAGTGTGCTATACTGTCATTTCATTTTATCGTGTCAGCAGACAATATCCTTTACAGGGTGAAATATACATTTAAATTAAAAAGAGCAGCTGCATTGCCGGATTCTAATGTGGCTGCCATTGCTGAGGCAGATGAGAACACAGTGCAGTATCATCCTGTTATTTTTGACGAAGAATTGAAATGCGCAGTGGAAGGAGAAAATTTAAAGTATCCAATGTCCACCGTGATGAATACAAAATCGGACAACGCTGTATTCCTTCCTAAAGCTAAATATGATCTTCTCATTGACGATAAAACTGCCTATATCCAGCTCATGGGGGATAAAGGGATGGCGTTAAAGCTGGGCAAATCCTTTATTTTCTCTTCAGAACTCCTGTCTTTCATACGGAAAAATAAACAGGCCGGAATGTATCGGTTATTGATTGACTCCTTGGTTCGATTTGGCAACTTCGAGTTATTTGTCATGAAAACAGATATGAATGGAATCATCAGCTTATCCGGGCTGCCTTTCGCATTCCATCTCGAAGGCAGCGCCATTGGACAAACCCTGCTGCCGATCAATAAACCTCCCGTAATTCCCAAAGATATGTTTCGCGTCCTGTCTGAAATGATTGGCTATATGAATATTGTCCTCCAGACGCTCATCCCCGGATTAACTATAGGAATTCACAATTTAGGCACAGATTTTGTGGGTAAAACGCATATGGAAGGAATAAGGATAGGACTGACCTCCTGCCGTAATGGACAAGAAATCCCGCTGGTTTACGAATCAGATGGCATTAAGAAAATCGTCTCCGTGCTCCAGCTCTTCATAGAAATTTACAATAGGCCATCCATGACCGTGGCAGTGGATGAATTGGATTCCGGCATCTTTGAATACCTCTTAGGCGAACTCCTGTCTATCATACAGGAAAGAGGAAAAGGCCAGCTGATTTTTACATCCCATAACCTGCGGCCTCTGGAAACCTTACCGCCTTTGTGCGCTGCTTTTACCACAACGGATCCTGATGACCGATATATTCGAATCAGAAATATGAAACGGTCCAATAATCTGCGCAGCAGCTATTATAGAAACATTATTTTAGGAAACGATCACTATACCTTATATGATGAAACGGAAAATTACAAAATTGCGGCAGCTTTCCGTAAGGCCGGAATGCAGGAAGAGAAACGCAGGTTAAATCCCAAAGGGGGTAGACCTCATGCGTAAAAAAGCCATGATTTTCATTCTGGAAGGCCCTTCAGATGACACATCATTGACCGGATCATTAAAGTATATTTTTGCATCCAGCCGGATAGAACCCCTGATCATGCATGGAGATATCACATCGGATAGAAATGTCACAAACCGGAATATCATTAGAAAACTGCATGAAGAAATCAAAGCGTTTTGCAGTAAAAAATTTCTTACCAAAAGCAACATCCTTCGTATTGTGCATATTATTGATACCGATGGAGCCTTTATCCCTGACGAATTAATTCAGGAAGAACCTGACTGCAGTCAGATTGTTTATTCAGAAGACAATATCAGATGCAGCTCTAAGGGAAATCTCAGCCGGAGAAACCATATCAAACAGCAGAATGTCCAAAAGCTGCTTGATACGCATAACATAGGTGGATTATCCTACAGCCTGTACTATATGTCATCAAACCTTGAACATGTCCTTCACAATCGGATAAATCTGACAGACGAAGAAAAAGAAGAACTATCCTATGAATTTGCAGAAATCTGCACAGATAAGCCGGAATACTTCATCCAATTAATGACATCCCAAACTGTTTTCATAGACGGCTCGTATAAGGAAAGCTGGGACTATATAAAAAGCGGGAAACATTCACTGGAACGCCACTCCAACCTGGCACTATGCTTCCATGGCTCATTTGGATACGAAAGCATAAAGGATCATTAGCGGAAACAACTGACAAGACCTTCCTGCCGGACGCGTCATTCTGAACGAAGTGAAGAATCTCGGTGCATGCTGCAAATGAGAGGATTGCTCATAAATACCAGCCGGCAGAAAGGAGGGCGCCCATAAACATCAAAAAAGGGCGCCTCTTATGATAAAACCTTCAAAACCGCCCAAGGAGGCGAGGGGAAAACCGCAAAACCGGGCTTCGCCCGTGGGAAATGCACCCCTTCTGCCGGCATAGGCGGCGTCTCTCCACGGGAAAGCATGTCACTGGATTTTCGGGTCGTTTCACTCCCCTACAAATCCAGTTCCTTTGCCACTCCGGAGGGGCAGATTTCCCCTATGCTTACCTGTAAAGACATGTGGCACAGGGCTCAGCACCCATAGTCCCACCGCTTCAGCGGGGTGGCAAGGGAACACGATTCGTAGGGGAGTGCTAGCGACCTGAGAATCGTGTGACACGCTTCACACCGTGGCGAAGGTGGTGCCGTAAGGCACCAAAGGGGGAGAGCTGCCGAAGGCAGCTGTTTTCTGTTCCTTTCACGCCACAGGCGTGGTTGTATGGTTTTATCAAAAGAGGCGGCCATATATGATTGTAAAGGCCGCCCACCACAGGCCCGAAGGGCCCATCTGAAGTCTGATAGTCTGACCGTCTGAAGTCTGACCGTCTGATTGTCTCTAACTATCTCAAATCTCAAATCTCATATTCTCCCCCTCCCTCATCTGTGCTATAATACATGAATAACACACATATAAAACAAATGAAATTATCTGAACTATCCGGGGGATTTATGAATCGTAACTATACACAGGCAGCAAGGCAGGACGCAGGCGGGAGACTTTTACCGTCTCTTATTTTTGCCTTGGGCGACTATGCCGCCCTGACAGTGGCAGGGATACTGGCAGTGTATATCAGGAACTGCATCATGACCTTCAGCACCTTTCAGGTGTCTGAGGGCTATCTTTTCCTGTGGCTGCCGCTGGTTTTTATGTTTTTCAATTTCTATAGCGGACTCTACGGGAGACGCATGCTCATATATCGTATGGTGGAGCGTCTCTTTTTTGCGTGCTTGGAAGGCACGGTGCTGGGCATTATCCTCATGTTCTTTGCCCAGGTCTCGGGACAGGTGTCCCGTCTTTTTGTAGTTTTCTACACCATCCTTGCTTTTATGCTGATGGCAGTGCTGCGTGTGGTACTAAGCAAAGTGATGAAGCAGGTGAAAGCTTTCCAGATTCCCGTACTTATCGTAGGTGCCGGAAAGACGGCAGAGCTGGTGGTACAGCAGATCCTTCGCGACTCCGGTATGCGCTATCGGGTGGTGGGATTTCTGGAAGACCGGCATCCCGTAAATACCCCCATCCATGGACTTTCTGTACTGGGAGGATTTGATGATATGGAAGAAATTATCCAGGAAACGGGAGTCCGCACGGTACTCATCGCAACGCCGGGACTTCCCCAAGATGATCTGTCAGACCTCATCTACCGCGCCCAGTCTCTGGTGAAGCAGGTAGACGTGGTTCCGAATCTGGTGGCCGTCCCCATGTCCAATGTGACTGCAGAATCCTTCTTCGATGCGAAAATCATGGTCCTTCATATCCGGAATAACCTGGCCAGCCCCTGGAACCAGCTGCTGAAACGAATCTTCGATATCGTGGCCACCATCTGCGGCGGCATCCTCATATCGCCCATCCTTCTGGCCATTGCCATCTGGGTCTATCACGACTCCCCGGGCCCCGTCATTTTCAAGCATCGGCGGGTAGGGAAAAACGGAAAAGAATTCAACTGCTACAAATTTCGCTCCATGTGCGTAAACTCGAAAGAAGTACTGGAGCACCTCCTGGCGACCGATCCGGCGGCGAAAGAGGAATGGGATAGAGAATTCAAACTGAAGAACGATCCCCGCATCACCAAGAGCGGCGCCTTCCTTAGAAAGACCAGCCTCGATGAGCTACCTCAGCTCCTGAATGTTCTCAAAGGTGAGATGAGCCTCGTCGGTCCCCGTCCCATCATCCAGAAGGAAGTCCCGCGGTATGGGAGATATATCAAGGAGTACTACTCCGTCCTCCCCGGCATCACCGGCATGTGGCAGACCAGCGGCCGCAGCGACATCGACTACCCCGAGCGCGTACAGATGGACAGCTGGTACGTGCATAACTGGAGCGTCTGGCTGGATCTCGTGCTTCTCTGGCGCACCATTGCGGTTGTCCTCAACCATAAAGGGGCGTATTGATTTTATTGTTAATAGGAAGTAATAATGCAGAAGTCCAATTGATGTAATTAGATATTCATCTGAGTATGTATTATTGCCTCCACTTAGTAGATTGCATTATATCCAGGTAGCTAGAGGAATGAAATATAGAATCATCACGCATGTTCACACCAAGTATTCACATGATAGTTTATTACCTTTTTTCTTGCTATATAATAAGTGCATAAAGAAAGGTGTAGATTATATTGCTATAACTGAGCATAACAATATTAAGGGAGCAGTGGAATTTAGGAATTATTGTGCTAACAGAGGAAATAAATTAAAGGTTATTATCGGGGAAGAAATCATGACTTCAGAGGGAGAAATCATTGGACTATTTCTTAACCAGAAAATTAAACCATTTCAATCTCCGGAGAAGACTGTAGATGAAATAAAAAAGCAGCATGGAATTGTGTATATTCCACACCCTTATGACGAAAAGCGGTATAAAACGGTTTTAGCGGATACTGCATTGCAGCGTATAAGAAAATTAGTAGATTGTATCGAGTGTCATAATGGTCGTAATATATCTTCTTTATATGATAAAAAACAGATGGAGATTGCAGTAAAGTACGACTTGAGAAAAGTGATAGGTTCGGATGCACATACTATTTTTGAAGTTGGGTATAATTACATGGAATCATCCATTGCACCGGACTCAGCTGAAAAGTTTAAGGAAGCTTTAGCTTTGGATGGATTAGAATTCTATCCGCATGGTTGTCTCAAATATGCGCATCAGCTGACGCGACTAGCGCGATTAGTGAGATTGATTGAAAGAGGTAAATTCAATGAACTCTATCGTATTATCCTTAGAAAATTTAGAAAAAGAAAGCCTGAGTCTTGCCAGAAAAGTAGAAGCTGACTTTAGACCTGATTTGGTTGTCTATATAGCTCGTGGGGGCTACTTAATTGGAGACACTATCGCAGGATATTTTAAAGTGGATAATATTGGTATCCATGCTGAAAGGGAAGGTGGTAAATTAAAAGAACTCATTTCGCCAGTCCTTAGGTGCTTACCTCAGAGCGTAAAATTAAGTCTCAGGAAAATGGAGTTAGCTTCTGGTGTGCATAAAGAATATAAAGAACGGAAAATATATTGGGATAATTCTGATGTATGCTTGCGGGTTTTGAAGAATAAGAAAAATTTATTGGTGGTAGATGATTCGGTAGATACTGGATATTCAATGATTAGTGTTGTTCAGAAAATACGTAGAGATGTAGGAGAAGATATTATTATAAAGACGGCAGCCATAAACTGTTGGAGTAAAAGCTTGTCAGTTATTAGAACAGATTTCTGTATCTATGAAGATACTATCATCCAGACACCCATGTCCAAAGATTCTAAAGAATATTCAATTTTTGAAGAATTATATTCTAATAGGAAAGGGATATAGGATAAAGAATAACTGTGTATGTAAGTGTATATAGGAAAGTTATAGGCTTAAATTATATACTTTGAATTTGAGGAGCTATTATGAATATAATTACGGTGGATGAAATGAAACTCATTGAATTAAATATTCTAATCGACGTAGCAAACTTTTGTGAAGAACATAAGTTACGCTATTATCTTTGTGGGGGAACACTATTAGGTGCAATACGCCATAAAGGTTTTATTCCATGGGATGATGATATTGATATAATTATGCCCCGGCCTGATTATATAAAATTTTTAAATGAATATAATAAAAGGGAAAGCCCCTATAGGGTAAATTCAATGATTAATCATAAAAATTGGTACTCAACATATGCCGATATCGAAGATACAAGAACTGTAAAAATTAATGAAAATTTTAACAATTCAGGAAAGCATGGAATTAACATTGATCTTTTTCCGATGGATGGGTCACCTGATGATGAAGGTAAACGAAAACGATTTTGGCTTATTAACAATATATTAACAAGAATTGCAACATTATCAGCACTTAGATTTACGGTAAGTAAATATTATGCGGATCGAGATGTATCATTTTCTGGCTTTCGAGTTATAGCAAGAACAGGAATTAAATTTTTAGGTATTCCAATTGCAAAAGTAATTTGCCACTTTTTTGACCTTAATCAAATAGTAACTCATCGTGCAATGAAGTATGATATTGATACAAGTGAATATATTGGTGTGAGCACTTTCCCCCATTATGGCTATAAAGAATGTGTAAAAGGAGCATCCTTCCTCAAGGTCAAGAAGAGGATATTTGAGGGGATTTATTTCAATACACCGGATAACTATGATGAATACTTGCGCAACTTGTACGGAGAATATATGAAGCTACCACCAAAAGATAAACAGGTTTCTCATCACGATTTCAAAGTCTATTGGAAAGAGGAGAAAAAATGAATATTGCTTTGATTATTGCCGGAGGATCCGGCCAAAGGATGCATCAGAATATTCCTAAACAGTTTTTGACAGTAAACGAGAAGCCTGTTATTGTTTATACTCTGCAGGCATTTCAGAATCATCCGGATATAGATGCAATAGCTGTTGTCTGCATTTCAGGTTGGGAACAAGTATTACAGGCTTATGCTGACCAGTTTAATGTAACTAAATTGAAATATATTATCCCTGGTGGAAAAAATGGACAGGAATCTATAAAAAATGGTGTTTATGAACTAGAAAAGCATTTTCAAAAAGAAGATGTTGTTCTTATCCATGATGCCATAAGACCTATGGTTTCTAATGAGATTATTTCCGATTGTATCGTAAAAACACGGCAGTATGGATGTGCCATTGCTACTATTCCCTGTGCAGAAGCTATGTTGGAGACTTCAGACGGTATCGTTTCTACCGGAAGCTATCCAAGAGACCGTTTAAAGAGGACACAAACGCCTCAAGGCTTTTTCTTGGGTGATATTTGCAATTTGCATAGAGAAGCTTTAAGAAAAGGGATTACCAATTCTGTAGCATCATGTACACTTATGGTTGAAATGGGGAAGCAGGTCTACTTTTCTGCAGGATCCGAAAAAAACATTAAATTGACAACCGTGGAAGATATAGATATTTTCAAGGCGCTGCTTATTGCTAAGCGGTCAGATTGGCTAAAGTAATTACTGTTATATTAATCACGAATGGAGATTACCTAATGCTGGAAGAACTTAAAAATATGGTTTGTGATGCTAATAAACGGCTTGAAACGTATCAACTGGTCACTTTTACTTGGGGAAATGTGAGTGGATTTGACTATGCAACAGGTTTGGTTGTTATTAAGCCGAGTGGAGTACCGTATAAGTCTTTAACTCCGGATATGATGGTTGTTGTTAATCTTGCTGGAAAAGTTATTGAAGGTGATTTGCGTCCTTCTTCAGATACCCCAACACATGTACTCTTATATCGTAAATGGGGAAACATTGGTGGGATAGTACATACTCATTCGACTTTTGCTACTTCCTGGGCGCAGGCTGGGCGTGATATTCCCTGCTATGGAACAACACAGGCAGATTATTTTTTCGGAAGTATTCCTTGTACGAGAGCTTTAAGCCAAAAGGAAGTGGAGTCTGCCTATGAGGAGAATACCGGGCGTGTCATTCTTGAAAGGTTTAAAAATCTTGACTGGTTGGCAATTCCCGGTACACTTTGTGAAAATCATGGTGTGTTCAGCTGGGGAAAAAATCCTAATGAAGCTTTATATCATGCAAAAGTTATAGAAGAAGTAGCACATATGGCTACTATTTCTGAATTTTTAAATCCAAATATCAAAGAAGTACCTCAATTTTTGCTGGATAAACATTATAGTAGAAAACATGGCCCTCATGCATATTATGGGCAAGAATAGAATTTAATGGAGAATTAGAAATGCTGCTTTATACGGACGAGTATTGGAATGATGTAGATGCAGTGTCTAAATGTATTCCGAATATCGACAAGTTGCGCGGACGTACGATACTCATTACAGGAGCTACAGGCATGATTGGCTCTGCTGTTGTAGAAATACTTCTTCATATGAATCATACACGAAATTTTCACACGAAAGTTATTTTAGCAGGAAGAAACAGGAGTCGTATTGCTAAGAGATTTCAACTCCTTGTGAATAATGGAAATTTTTCTTTCTTATATTATGATGCTGATAAGGGGAATCTGAATACTGGCACATTGAAACCGGATTTTATAATTCATGCAGCCAGTCCTGCCGATCCACATTCATTTGCAACAAAGCCGGTTGAAACTATGCTTGCTAATATAAGTGGTTTAGTGGGCCTTTTGGATATTTTGAAGATGAATCGAAGCGGACGTCTGCTGTATTTATCATCAAGCGAGGTGTATGGAAAGACTGGTTTGAGTCAGCCTTTTTCAGAGGGAGATTATGGATATGTTGATATCCTGAATTTCCGTGCATGTTATCCATCGGCTAAAAGAGCAGCAGAAACCCTATGTTCCTCATATAGAAAAGAATATGGAGTTGATTTTGTTGTGGCGAGACCTGGACATGTATATGGGCCTTCAATTAAAGACGATGATAGCAGAGTCTCTGCCGAGTTTACTAGATGCGCAGTGAATCATAGACCATTGGTGCTAAAGAGTAGCGGATTACAGCTAAGATCCTATTGCTATACATTAGACTGCGGGTCAGCTATATTGTCGATTTTGCTTAATGGATATAGTGGAAATGCATATAATATTTCGAATAAGTATTCTATCGTTACAATCCGGAAGCTGGCTGAATTATTTTCTTCAGCTGCTCATGTACCGGTTATCTTTAAAGATTCCACCAATGAGGAGAAAAAAGTTTTTAATATGATGGATAATTCTTCTTTAAATTCGAAGCAGTTAGAGAATCTTGGTTGGAAGCCATGCTTTGATATTCAGCGGGGGATAATTGCAACTTTGCGCTATTATCGCTAAATCTATTCATATTATAGTTATTAAAAGGACAAAATTTGATGAATCAACCGTTATTGAGCATTATTATTCCAGTGTACAATAATTCACATGATGAGATATTAAGGTGTTTTAATAGTATAAAAGAACAGAAGTGTAATGATTATGAAGTTATCGTTGTTGATGATGGAAGTAGTGAGTCCTGTGCATCATTTTTGGATGAAATTACCATGAAATTAAATAGATTTAGAGTCATTCATCAAAAAAATCAAGGTGTTTCCATGGCTCGCAATAATGGAGTCAAAGAAGCAGCAGGTCAATATATAGCATTTATAGATGCAGATGATATGATTACTAAAAATTATTTTATGGATGTGAAATGGATTTTGCAAAAGGAACAGGCTGCCGGTTTAGATGTAATTTATGGATTTGTTAAATATGAAGTGAATCCTAAAAATCAGTACGAAGATATTGGTAGTAATATATCTTTTGATATTGTAGATGAATTTCATAAATCACTTTTAATTGGACATATGATTGATGGTAAAAATAATATATTTAAGCAGGGAACCCTCTATATTAATAGAGGTCCCGTAGCTAAAGTTGTAAAAAAATCATTGGTTTTAGGAACCCCTTTTGATATCCATCTTAATTATGGAGAAGATAATATATGGAATCTTGAAATTCTGAAAAAGGCACAGAAAATCATTTTTGTGAAAAGGCATTGGTATGTTTATATAGAAAATCCTTTTTCGGCTCAACATAGATTTACAATAATAAAAGAAAATAATTATATTAATACCCTGAAATATTTATGGCATTATATAGATAATGATGACTTGAAGGTAAAATTTCTGAGTCGACTTTTGCAATTTGCCATTGAGCTAGAAAAGTCATATTATTTTTTTAATGTCGACTATATCTTAAAGAAGCCTGATATATCACGATTAGCTTATAATCATTCGTGGAGCCAGGTTCTTCGGCTAAAATATGCTATACATTTAGACAAAAAAGATTTAATAAAATATATATTGTTGAAGATGAGGTGTCTTGGCTTTTACTTTTGGATCTGCAAAAAATTAAAATAATGAGCTGGAATAGAATTTTAAATAAATAGAAAATGTATTATCTAAATCTTGCTTTGTTTCCCATGATGGGAAAATTCTATGAACTTATGAAAACAGTAATCCTTATCGAGTCTATTGCTACAGGATTATCAAAGTAAATTATATAAGAGGTGTAGACAT
>NZ_CALGPS010000133.1 GCF_937959425.1 uncultured Dialister sp. | reverse complement strand
CCGTAGACCATGCAGACACCGAACTCATTGGGCATAGGGGATGGGAAGGCACCGGATTTCTTTGTAATGAAAAAGCAGCTCCATGGAGGGGCTGTTTTTTTGACTGTAAAAAAGACAGCACAAAAACACGGATGCTATCCGTGCCAGACAGTATTGCGGGCCTCTCAGAATCAGGCGTCAACGCTGAGCATACAGGAAAATCCTGCAGCTGCCCTGAACCTGGGAAGCACTGCTTCATTCGCAGAATCAAATTTCATATGGATTTTTGTCCAATGCTGCGTCATCAGTCTCCTTAAATAGCCTGCTATTCGCGTCGACTGATTCCTTGCATTGAACTAAAATCCAAGAATGAAATTTGATAACGATTGAATCAGTGCTTCCCCGTCGTCCGGGAATGCGGGCTCATGCTGCAAGGGATGGTATCCGTGTTTTTTGTGTTGTCATACTTTTTTACGAATCTGCAGAATCCGTTCTGACGTCCCTGGGCCCCGGGAAGTCGGGGAGGGAAATCAGGAACCTGTAAACAGGGATTCGTGGTTTTCCTTCTGCCAAAGCTGCATTCCGGCCGGAATATTCGCGATGTGCATGACAGAAAGGAAAATGGAATCCTTCCATGGAAAGTTTCCTGCTTTGTCTCTCCATACATTTATATTGCATAAGCCCCCTCTTTTTACAACCTGCCTTTGAAATTTTATCAAGCACTAAGAAAACTCCGCTCTCTGGAAATATATGGCAAGTAAAGTAAAGAATTATGAGAATATCATTAAACTTTTCGTTTCCACGTTCACAAAAACGCGATTTTTTCGATTAATATAGTAGAGGGATGTGAAAGACCTGCAGAATGGAAAGAAGTCATCCATAGATTCCCAAGATGGCCATAGGGGATGCAAGTATGGAAGGCAGGCGTCCATGGGTTAACCCCTTTTACACCCTCCCTGATCAGGTAAAAAGAAAACGCAGAGAAATCCAGGACTTAATGTCTATCGCGGCAGAAATGACGGGAGACTCATGCCTGGCGCGCGCCGTCGTGTCATAACACAGCAGCGGCCGTAGACCATGCAGACACCGAACTCATTGGGCATAGGGGATGGGAAGGCAACGGATTCCTTTGTGGTGAAAAAGCAGCTCCATGGAGGGCTGCTTTTTTATTCTCTTCTCTGATCGGGATTCTGTCAAAACTATCGGGAATCCTTGCGGAAAACAAAATCGGAATTTTTGCAGTATCAACATTTAACACGGATTATATTCTTGTGAAAGCAGAGAACTTTGAGAAAGCGATGAGTATACTGTCGGAAGAAGGATATACTGTAATATAAATTTCAGTTTGCCGGTTTTTGACGGTCCAAGAGCTTCATGCTGTACCGCCATTTCCGTTTACGATAGCATGCAGCAGCTCGGCCATTTCCTCCGACGTTTCCCTGAAGTCCCGCTTGATCCATTCGTCCAGCAGACCGTACAGGCCGTGGGCGTAAAACTTTTCCCGATAGGTGGTCAGGATGTCGTCACCACGATCGGGTGGCGTCATAATCCGGTAAAATGACTCATGGAGCGCTTCCTGCTGTCCGGCTTTGTAGACCAGGGTCAGGATATGACGAATGGATAAGTTGTATTGAAAGAAATGCAGGGCATTATCCGGGTCAAACCGATCCCGGATACTGATATCGTTCAGCTCGGCATATTGCTCCCACATCTTGATGAACTTAAAGGTGATAGCTTCGCTTTTGCTGGTAAAGCTGCGAAAATAGGTCACCCGGCCCACTCCGGCCCGGGAAGTGAGCTCGTCCACCGTGATTTTCTCGATGGGCTTTTCTTTTAGCAGAACCAGAAGCGCATCCGCGATGCATTCCTTGAGATAATCGTTTGACTTGCTCTTTTTTACCTTTCCTGATACTTTTTCGCCGTTTCGTATCATTTCGGCTGCTCCCGTTTGATTATGATTGACAATGTAATCTTGAAACGCTATATTGCAAAAAGATACTAAAATATCATTCTAACCCCACAATACCACTTCTAAACGTGATGGTCAATCATTCAATATGAAGTAAACAGATAAGAGGAATCAGATGAAGAAAGTGCTGAAAATTATAGGAATCGTAGTTATTGTCATTGTCATTGTTGTGCTGATTGTCCTGAAGGTCCTAAGCAACCGGCCGGCGGCACCGACCGATTATCAGACCGCTACAGAAACCGGTGGGACGATTGAAGCAAAATATATGGCCGATGGCTCCTATGAGGTATCGGAGCATGAAGATGCCGTGCTTCAGGAATTCGGAAAATACACGGTATATTATCCTACAGAACTGGAGACATCAGATAAACAGTGGCCGGTGATCGTTATCTGCAACGGGAGCGGTACACCGCTTTCCAAATATCCGGCAGTCGCAAAGCATTATGCATCCTGGGGCTTTATCGTTATCGGCACGGAAGAAGATTATTCATGGAATGCATTCGGCGCTGAGATGAGCATCCGTTATCTTGAACGCTGGAATGAGAATGAAAAGATAGAAGATACAGACAGCATTTTCTATCAGAAGGTTGATTTTGATAATGTGGGTGTTGCAGGACATTCGCAGGGCGGCGTCGGCGTAATTAATGCGGTTACTGCTACGGAACATAAGGATGTCTATAAGACAGCTGTTGCACTTTCGCCGACAAATGAAACGCTTGCACATAATCTGATGTGGGACTATGACCCGACAGAAATTAATGTTCCGATACTCATCATATCCGGTGCTGGCGGCGGAGATGACTGGGTGCTGACCGGTGAACAGCTGGAAGAACTTTATGGGGATATTTCTTCTGAAAAGGTGGCAATGCGCAGGAAGGATACAGCTCATGATCAGGTGCTGTATTCTCCGGACGGATATGTAATGGCCTGGTTTATGTGGCAGCTGCAGGGAGATGAGGAAGCGGCGAAGGCATTTACGGGAGATTCTCCTGAAATTCTGATAAATGAGCTGTATCAGGACCAACAGATTAGCATAGAACAATAAAAAACCGTCTTTAGAAAAAGACAGCCTGACAGACAGCATCGTTTACTGTTAGTCAGGCTGTTTTCTTATGCCCGGATTTCCTGCCCGTTGCAGAAGATTACCCGGATGTCGTCCTTGCTGTGGACGCTGAGGTGGTCGACGAGGCTTGCGAAGGCATCCGCGGAGAAGTCCGTCAAGGTGCTCGATATTTTCTCAAAACCTTTCAGGGCCTTAAGAGAATTTCAATTTTTTTTCTCTCCAGGGGGGTCTAAAAATCAAACCTTCTGCGATATTAGTATCAGAGGGATGAAAAGACCTCATGAGATGATGAATCCCATTTCCTAAATGCTTTCTTCCACATCCGCGGTAGAGAAGAGGGCAGGGGAGAGGGGAGACATCGGGAAATTCCACTTTTCGCCCCTCCTTCTTCTAAAATCGGCCGATGGAAGACAGAAGAAAATGCAAGACCCAAAACAGAAGACAGAAAAGCAATAAGGAAGAGGGACGCAGGACTTTCCTCTCTCTGATGTGCGTATCCTGCATAGGATACGCAAGTCGGGAAAAGTTGGCCCTTAGTCTGCACATAAAGGGGCCTTCCCATGGCTTTCCCGACCGTCCAAGATCTGAGCAGCACCCATGCGAATGGGAGAGCCAAGGCGCAGACGCCTGATTCATTGGTTGAACTTACCTGGAGACTGCCCCTGATAGGCTTTTCTGTTTTTTGCGTGTGGGAAAGACTTAAGCTATCGATATGCTGATTTGGCATATCGATAGCTATTTTTTTATGAAACTTGTACAATAGAAGAAATAGTATCGATTCATGGAGGTTTATATGATTACAGGCGCAGTCAAAAATAAGGTAGACCAGATTTGGATTAACATTGCAGCCGGTGGGATTACGAATCCACTGACGGTTATCGAACAGCTTACTTATCTGATGTTTATCCGTTCCCTGGATGTGAAGGAAATCAGAAATGAGAAGATGGAAGTCCTGACAGGAATGAAGGTGCCTCATATATTTCCTCCCTCTCCGGTGGGACAGGCTATGCGCTGGAGCTATTTTAAGAATAAGGATGCTGATGAAATTTTCCATATCGTCAGCACTTTTGTATTCCCTGCTATTAAGAACATGAGATATGGACAGCTTCCTGACTTTGACGGCAGCGGGAAGATGATACCTATTGCAGACAGGAATGGCGATGAGGATTCTCCGGATACTGCCTTTTCCAAGTTTATGGCTGATGCGGCTTTCTTGGTTCCTACGCCCCAGATGCTGGAGCAGATTATTACGGGCATGGAAGATCTGTATACCAATGATTTGGAAAATAAGGATATGCAGGGTGACCTGTATGAATATATGCTGGGCAAGCTGCAGACCTCCGGAAGAAACGGGCAGTTCCGCACACCCAAGCACATTCGCGACATGATGGTGGCATTGATTCAGCCTGCGCCGGAAGATACAATCTGTGACAAAATCATAGCCGAATTGATACAAGAATATAGAGTGTGAAACACCTCGAACCCCTATGAAATAAGGGGCTTCGAGGTGTTTTTTGTGTTGTGGAGGAGTAGTTTGAAACAGATGGCAGGGAGGCAGGGGAATTTTTCGGTGCTTTTGTTTCGAAGGGGTTGCAAGGCTGAAGGTAAGCCGTTTGTAAGGTGTAGTTCCCCGTTTGCAGGGTGTAAAATGGGCGACGGCATAGAGGCGAGAGCCTGTGGCAGAGTTCGATGAGCGGCTCTGGGGCGCGATGGTGGACTGTGTGACGGTGGGCGTGGAGAAGCGGCTGACCGTGGTGTTTCGGGATGGGACGGGGATGTCATATTGACTGTGCAATCCAATGATATTTTCTATCTATCCAATCTTAAATTTAGGAAAAGTAATTCACTACATTCATTTTGCAGTCATGGTGAAATTTTCAGCACTTGCTTCAGTATGGAAATAAATCCTGCTGCTTGAGGCAACGGTTTTAACGCAAATATGATTCCCGTAGGCGAAGAAAAATCCCACTCCACTTCGATGGTGCGAAAGGCAGATGACATGATTTTGAAACTCTCTCTTGTAAGCAAAATATCATGCGGATGTTCCATAAAGGTGTTCGCCGTATAGAAAGCTGTCAGAGGTTCCGTACGAATGTTTGGATAAGTTTTCTCTATGAATTTGCAGAGCTTGTCCACCGCAGGTGATTCCCTTGGCGGGGTTAGGATGGTGAGGTGGGAAAGGTCGGCAAGTGTCAGGATTTCCTTCTGGCTCAAAGGATGGGAAAAGGGAACCGCCAGTTTGAATTTTTCTTCCCCTAACTTAAATACACAGAAATTTTTGTACCATTCCTTCACATCGTAGGGAGAGGTTATGCAGTCGAACTCTGTACCCAGGACAGAGGATAGCCACTTCGCATTGAATTGATTATCATCGAAAGGAATGATCTGTAGGGAGAAATTTCTTTGTAGCAATTCCGAATCCTGCCATAAAGCTGTCAATAAAGTTGCAGGACGCATCATAGAGGCTCCTACCCGAATTCGCACCTTGTCCTTGGCAGAAATGGCTCTTACTTCTGCCATTGCTTGGTCAGTTTGTTTTTTTATGACGAGAAGTTTGGTTTGCAGCATTTGTCCGGCACGGGTCAGAGATACCCCACGGTTTGTTCGCACAAAGAGCACAGCTTTGACTTCGCCTTCCAGCTCATTCATCTGATTCATCACCGCAACCGGGGAGACAAAAAGTTTTCCTGCAGCCTTGGAGAAACTGCCTGTCTCTGCCACGGCAAGGAATGTCATGTAAATTGAAGCAATCAATTGCAGCACCCTCTTTTGCATTAAGTCTAAGTTACTGCCATATTAACTTATTTCTCACTTCCCGTCAATGCTCCCGGCGGCTATACTGTAATCATCAAGAACAAAGGAAGTGGAGAATAAGATGGACAGAACAATGATTCTGATCGGTGCAGGCAGGGGCCTGGGAAATGCCGTAGCAAGGGAATTTGCCTCCCACGGTTTCCGTGTGGTCTTGGTAGCGAGGAATGAGGAGCGGCTGAGAGACTATGTGAATGAACTTCGTCAGCAGGGGTTCGAAGCGGACTTCAAAGTGGCTGACGCCTTTTACCCGGAGACTTTGACGAAAGCAATCCAGGAGACAGCAATGGAATACGGAACCCCTGATGCGTTGGTCTACAATGTGGGAATCACAGTGCCGGACGGTAGCAGGGAAATCACCAGCCAGCTGCTGATGGAAAGGTATCAGGTGGACGCTGCCAGCGCATATCATTCGGCAATGGTGGTGGCAACAGCAGAATTTGCGGAGAAAAAAGGTGCCATCATCTTCACCGGAGGCGGCTTTGCCAAGACTTTCCAGCCAATCCTTTCCCTTAAACCACTCTGCATTGACAAGGCAGCCCTAAATGCCATGAACATCGTGCTCCACCATGAGCTGGAGCCAAGGGGAATCTTTGTGGGAAGCGTTCTCGTCAGCGGTGTGATAACTCCCGGAGATGAGCGGTATGATCCGGGCAGGATTGCCAAAGAATATTGGAAGATGTATGAGGAACGGCAGGAATATCAAGTGCTTTACTAAGATGGAGGCCATAATATGTTAAAGGATTTGGTAGTATTTTATTCATGGGGAGGCAACACCAAGGCCGTTGCCGAATACATTGGTCAGAAAACAGGGGCAGAATTGCTGGAACTGAAAGTGAGAGTTCCCTATCCGAGGGATTACCGTGCCTGTGTCAATCAGGTTGGCAAGGAGGGAAAGGCTTATGAGCCGGAACTTGCTGTCAGCATTCCGGATTGGATGGACTATGGCAGGATTTTTATCGGCTCCCCCTGCTGGTGGGGAACCATCGCCAATCCCGTGAGAACTTTCCTGCATCAAAGCAATCTCACAGGCAAGACCATTGTGCCCTTTATGACCCACGGGACAAGCGGTATGCACATAGCGGATATCAAAGGACTGTGTCCGGATTCCAAAATCATGGAGGGACTGGGCATCTACAACTGTTATCAGGTAAGCACCACGGTGGACAAGCCTGAGAATATGGGAGATTTTCATTCCTTGGTGGATACCTGGCTGGAGAGAATCAACTTGCATTGATGAAATTTAGAGAGGAGCATACAACATGAAGAGATTTGAAGATAAAGTAGTATTGGTCACCGGCGGCGGAACCGGCATTGGCCGCGGCGTTGCCCGGCGGTTTGCCTCAGAGGGGGCGAAGGTTTTCCTTGTGGGCCGTGACGAAGAGGAACTCAGGGAGTCGGCTGCTTTCGACAGCAAGATGGCATATATGGCAGGGGATATTACCAAGGAAGAAACTCTTGACAAAGTAACCGCAGAGATAAAAAGCCGTTATGGCAGACTGGATATTTTGGTCAACAATGCGGGCTGGGCGCCGGTGACTCCCCTGGCCACCGTGAAGATGGAGGAATACGACAGGGTATTTGCCATCAATGTCCGCGCCCTGGTCAATATGACCATCCATGTACTCCCGCTCCTGAAGGAAAGCCGGGGCAATATCATCAACATGTCCAGCGCCGTATGCGAGAATCATCTGTTGAATATGTCCATGTATGCCGGGACAAAAGCGGCAGTGGAAATCTTCACAAAGATTTGGGCAAAGGAACTGGCCAAAGACGGGGTACGGGTGAATGCCTTAAGCATAGGCTCCATTGAAACCCCCATCTACGGAAAGACTGACCTTTCGGAAGGCGGCATTCAAGAGCATATTGAAAAAGTCACCGCTATGATACCCCAGGGACATTTCGGGAAGCCGGAGGATGTGGCGGCGGTTGCGGCCTTCCTCGGCTCAGAGGAAGCGAGGTTTGTCACTGGATCCATCTATGGCGTGGATGGTGGACTGGGGGCATGACCATGAAAATTGTGATAATTACCGGAAGCCCACATAAAAAAGGGACATCTGCCTTGCATTCTGCAAAAAGGGGATCCTGCCTGCGGCACAGCGGGCTTCCTTATTTCATCAGCCGAATACGTGAGAAGCCATTACGGAGAGCAGATGACGAGAGAGCAGTGGGACCATTTTGAGGGGCCCATGTTTACGGGATTTGATATGGACCATACCATGCTCCGTATTTCAGCCATGAACCTTATGCTCCATTCCATCACCCACCCGGATATTGAGTATAAGGACAGTCTGTCCAAGCAGAATGAAATCAAGGATGCCTTCTCAGTATGCCTAGCAGGAGTTTACAAGTTATGAAAAAGCGATGCTGAAAACGCTAGATTTTAT
>NZ_CALGPS010000132.1 GCF_937959425.1 uncultured Dialister sp. | reverse complement strand
AGAAACAGCATAGCGTGTCACTCCAATAGGAAACCTTTCACGAATCGTTTCCTGTGGGCAAGAAACACCAGTGTGTGTCACCCCAATAGGAAACTATTAGCGAACAGTTTCCTGTGGGTAAGAAACACCAAAGCGTAACATTCCGACAGAAAACTCCCATGCCTATCAGGTATAAAGAAAAAGCCGAAAATATAGTATATTAATAGAGTCTGAAAAAATAATGACATATTTCCATTATAGAAAGGATTACTGTATGAAAAGAGCAGCATTATCTCCGGAAGACCAGGTCCGGAGCATTCATTTCAAATATGAAATCCCGGAAGACCGGGTGCAGGCGGCTTTGGACAGGGGCTTCCGCTTCGGTGACGTGGACAGGGCGGCCCTGCTTTCCCGCCTGTCCGACAAATCCATGGAGGACATCCTGGCCATGCGGAAGGACGACCCCTGGGGCGTCATTGAAAGAAAACTGGGCCTTACGGCGGCGGTGTATGAAAAGGCCTATCTCCTTCACCGGGCAGAACGGCTGGAACGGTTCTACGGCATTGCCGCAAAGAGGGCCCTTTCCCTTTTGGAAGAAGGCTACCCCAATCACTGGATCCGCCTGGCCTTCCTTCTGGAGCAGCACACCGGCATGAAAACCGAGGACATTGTCCACAGCCGGAAGAAATCGGAAAAATGGAAGCCCTGGGCGGAAAGGGTACTCCACGTATCACCGAAGGATTTCACCCTGTGGATTGCGGAAACGAGGAATCCATCCCTGGCGAAGAAGAAGTGAGCTGGTGGGCTGGTGTGACAGTGTACTAGTAGGCTGGTGAGCTAGTGTATTAGTGTGACAGTGTGACAGTGGGACAGTGTGACAGTTTGTCCGCTGTCCGTTGGGGCTGGTCCGTATTCCCGAAAGAGAAAAAAGGGGCGCCGCTGACGCGGCGGGTTGTGTAGAAGGGTTGTGTTCGCTGGCGCTCAGGGGGCGAAAGTTCGGCTGCCCGCTGTCGGCTTACCGCTGTCTGCCCGGGACTGGACTGTATTCCCCATAAGAAAGGGGCCGTCCCAAAGGGAAGGCGGCTCACTGTTTTGGAAAATATTTGCCAAATATCTAAAGAACATGTTAATATTTACTTAAGACAGCGGGCATGGCTTTCTCTTACTCCTGTAAGAGGAGGTGATTCACTATGAGCCAAGATTTGTATCAGGCCTTTATGGTCATCATCGTGGAAGCACTCATTTATTCATAGAGTCTGATTTCATAAGGATTTTTACGCAATACTGCGTCATGGGATTCCTTAAATAGCTCGCTATTCGCGTCATCCCATTCCTTGTATTGCGTAAAAATCCAAGAATGAAATGCAGACAATGAATAAATGAGTGCTTCCTTCTTCGCAGCCCTGGTGGTCGCCATTATTGCACTTTCTAAAAAGTAGTAGCAATTGAAAAAAGCCATCCAATGGCTTGGAAGGCTCCTTTCAAATTATCAACAATATGAGAGAGCCGTTTTCCTGCCAGGGATGCCAGCTGTCTCTTTCTATGCTCATTATATCATAGAAAAGGTAAAAAACAACAGTACAGGTCTTTCATGCAAGTGAGAAATTATCCACACATTGTTATTGTGTCCAAAGGGCGCTGAACCTTAATCCTCAGCCCGGAAGGCTGTCAAACCTCCGAACCCTCCAGCCGGCGGCCGGTCCAACTTAAGAACCTTTCCCACCTGCAGGGGGCTTGGCAGTCCCTATCCCCTTGTCTCCTGGGCGGAAAGGATCTTTACTCCTTCCATGGGACGGGAGCCGGCAGCTGCCATTTTTCTGGCCACCGAATCCGTAGGCACAGGGGCCATGGTTTTGAAGAGGCCCAGGGTATTGGCCAGCTGGAACAGTTTCACAGAAACCGTTTCCGCCGGTCTTTTTGCGTGCTTCCGGACGAGGGAAGGGGGACGGAGGATGGTCAGGCCGGGGAAATGGAGGGCTTCTACGTCCTTTTCAATGATTCCCTTCAATTTCATGTAGAAAAAGCGGGAAGAGGGGTCGGCTCCCAGGGAAGAAACAAGCACCATGGCAGGCACCCCGTTTTCACGGGCCGCCCGGGCAAAGGAAAGCTGGTAGTCATGGTCTATGCGGTACTGGGCCTCCTTGGACCCCGCCTGCTTCAGGGACGTGCCCAGGGCGGAGAAGAGGACATCTCCCTTCACCAGATGGTGCCAGGTATCGGGACGGTCAAAATCTACGATAAAGGATTCGATTTTCGGATGGGTGAAACCCAGGGGACGGCGGGTAAAGGTGGTAACCTTTTCATACCGGTCATCATAGGCAAGGGCCTTCACCAGATCCTTCCCTACGGCGCCGGTGGCACCGATTACGACAGCTTTCATAGGTCCTCCTTCGTTTTAAAAAGGTTGTACATGTTTCTTTCATTATAGAGGCAGGAAGGGGGGAAAGCAATGGGACGATGGACGGACGTGAGGGTTCAAATGGTTCAAAGGTTTGACACGGCCTCCGGCCGTGAGGGTTGTAGCAGGCGCCTGCGGCGCCAGTATAAATGCCGCCTTGCAACGGCAAGCCCCCTTTGGTGCCTGCGGCACCACCTTTACCCAAAGGGAAGCATGTCACTGGATTTTCGGGTCGCTATGCTCCCCTACAAATCCAGTTCCTTTGCCACCCCAGCTTCGCTGGGGGCACTATGGACGCTGGGCATTGTGCCACATGGCACAGACGGTAAGGGTAGAGCAGTTTTATTCTGCCCCTTGTAAGAAAGGGATCGTCCCAAAGGGAAGGCGGCTCACTGTTTTGGAAAATATTTGCCAAATATCTAAAGAACATGTTAATATTTACTTAAGACAGCTGGCATGGCTTTCTCTTACTTCCTGTAAGAGGAGGTGATTCACTATGAGCCAAGAATTGTATCAGGCCTTTATGGTCATCATTAATTTTGCTGCTCTGGTGGTCGCCATTATTGCGCTTGTTAAAAAGTAGCAATTGAAAAAAGCCATCCAATGGCTTGGAAGGCTCCTTTCAAATTAATTAAATTCTGAGAGAGCCGTTTTCCAGACCAAGGATGCCAGCTGTCTCTTTCTATGCCCATTATACCATAGAAAACGTGAAATACAATAGTATCGTTTTTTTAGGATAAGTGTACATACGATATATCCATAGTATTTTTTATTGCACCCGCATGGCGCTGAATTTTTCATACTGCGGCGGAGCCGCTACCGTCACCTTTTGAACCCTCTGAACCTCCGAACCATCCGCTCCGCGGCCGGTCCAGCTGAAGAATCTTTTCACTCCAAAGTGGTACAATATAGACAGGATCAGCATTCATACTTTTTTCAAAGGAGGATGAGACAGATGGAAATCAAGAAGATTACCATTGCCGGTGCCGGCACCATGGGGTATTCCATGGCGGAAATTTTTGCGCGGAAGGGCTATGAAGTGATTCTCTGGAATCACCGGGCCCCGACACTGGAACGGGCGAAGACGAAAATCGCGCCGGACATGGTGAATCGTATTTCCTATACAACAGACCCTGCGGCCTTCAAAGGACGGGATCTCATTGTGGAAAACATTGTGGAAGACCTGGCGGCGAAATCAGAATTCTACAAGACCTATTCTCCCCTGGCTGATGAAAAGACCATCATTGCCACCAATACCTCCGGCCTTTCCATCAATGCCCTGGCGAAGTCGGTGAAGGGGCCGGAGCGCTTCCTGGGCATGCATTGGTTCAATCCGCCCACCCTCATCCCCCTCATTGAAATCATTAAGAACGACCATACAAAGGCTGAAGCGGCAGAAACCATTTATGACCTCTCCCTTGCCATCGGGAAGAAACCGGCCATTGTGGAAAAGGATGCTCCCGGCTTTGCAGCCAACCGCATCCAGCTGGCGGTGATCCGGGAGGCCCTTTCCATGGTGAAGAAAGGGATTATCAGCAAAGAAGGGGTGGACGCAGTCATGAAGTACGGTCTGGGCTTCCGCTGGGCCTGCCTGGGCCCCTTGGAAACCGTGGACTTCGGCGGTCTCGACGTATTTGCCCATGTGAGCGAATACCTCATGGCGGATCTGGAAGACAGCCACGAAGTGCCGCCCCTTCTGGCGGAAAAGGTGAAAGAAGGACACCTGGGCGTGAAAACGGGCGAAGGCTTCTACAAGTATGACGGTGATAAGGCAGCCAAAGCCACCAGGGAAAGGGACAGGAAATTGAAAGCCCTCTATGAGGCGCTGTATAAGTGAGTGAGCTGGTGAACTAGTGGGACAGTAAGCTGTGTTCTGCCGGTCATTCCGGACAGAAAAAAGGGACGCCGCCGGCGTTCAGGGGCGGAAGTCCGGCTATTCACTGGCCCCTTCCCACGCAAAAAGGCCGCGGATTTTTCCGCGGCCTTTTCTGCTATCCATCAGCCATCGACGAGATCGCCGGTTTCGACTCTCCGGAGGCCTTCCAGGGGAAGGGAGGAGAGACCTGCCAGGGCGGTGCCTGCGTCCAGGAGTTCCTGGTCGGTGGCGCCCAGCTTGATCTGCCCCAGGGACAGGGTCTTTACGGAGACCTTGCCGGAAGCGGTGGTGCCGTTGTTGAAGCGGATCTGGAGTCTAACGTCGGATACATTTTTCTTTGCTGCCATAGGATGACTTCCTTTCTTTTACACTACATGAAATAATTAATGAAATGACCGCCCTTAGGCCAGCTCTTCTTCAGAGGTGGTGATGATGGCTGCCTTTTCCAGTTCAGTCACATCCACCCCTGCGTTGGTGATGAGAACGGGTACCATCTTGGCTGCCGCCAGTTTGACTTCGTCCAGGGTGAGGTTGTCCCTGGGGCTGGACAGGTTGATGGTGAGGGTGGAGGTGCTGTTGGTTTTGAATACGAGTGCCAGAGTTTTCATGAAATCTACTTCCTTTCTTCAAAAAATGGAATCGGGAGAGAAGCTTTGAGAGATGCCGCCCGGGCCGGCGTCTTTCTTTCGCTGCTCTGGATACATAGTCTTCAGGAAAGAAAAAGTGTCTCATGGGAAGTGATGATTTTTAGATTTTTATTTCAAATATAAAAAAAGAACCGGGAAGGAACAGCAGTCATTCCTTCCCGGTTCTTTTTGCAGTATGCCTGTTTTTTTAGTGAGCTGGTTGGCTAGTGAGCTAGTACACTAGTCCACCAGCCCACTATTTCACTATTTCACAAACTTTCTTCCTTCTTTCCATGCCTTCCCTACGGTACGGACCACTTCCATGTAGGTGCCGTTGACGCCGTCGAAGGCCAGGGGGTGAAGTTTGGCGGGGTCCGGTTTCCCATCGGTGAGGATGGATTCTTCCGCCAGGATGTGGACGATGCTGCCTACCACGTGGAAGTCTTCTCCTTCAGGGATGAGCTTTTCCACTTTGCATTCAAAGGTGAGGGGATATTCTTCAATCACCGGCGCATTCACGTATTCGCTCTTTGCGGTGTGGAAGCCGGCTTTGCCGATTTTGTCCTCCACGGTGTTTCCGGAAACGGTGCCGAAGTAGTCGGACTCCGCCATGGTTTCCACGGTGGACATGCTGACGGTGAAGGCGCCGGTTTCTTTGATATTTTCCATAGTCCGGTGCCGGTGATCCAGCATAATGCCGATTTTATTTGTGTCATATATGCCGGCCCAGGCGGCGGTCATGGCGTTGGGGCGTCCATCTTTGTCATAAGTGGCGATGACGATGGCGGGCTGGGGAAAAATCCAGGAAGCCGGTTTGAATCCTTTTTTCATATGTATTCCTCCTTATGGAAATGAAATTTTATTTCTTTCTTTTATTGTATCATTACCGTCTATGAGAAGAGAAACATGTAGAAGGGGATGAAGAAGACGCCCAGAAGGAGGGAGATGCAGTTGATGGTGGTGGAGTATTTGGCGTCGGCGCCTACGGAGGCGGCCAGGATGGTCATGTTTGTCATGGCCGGCATGCCGGCCTGCAGAAGAAATACGCGGGCGCTCATGGGGCTGACGGGAATGAAGGGAAGGAGGAGCCAGAGGCAGAGGGGGGAGAGGATGAAACGGCCTGCCATGGCGCCGGCCAGGTCCCGGTCCCAGTGGATGGAGGAAAGGGGGATTTCACTCATCTGGATGCCCACCACCATAAGGGCCATGGGGGTGGCCATATTTCCCACATACCGGCAGGCGGTCAAGGCAAAGGAGGGAAGGGGAATGTCCAGAAGCACCAGCACCACGCCGGCCACGAATCCCATGAGCGGCGGCGTGCGGAGTTTCTTCATCATTTCGCCGAAGGTAAATGTCCTTCCGCTTCCTGCGTCCTTCACGATGAGGTAGGCTCCCAGGCCCCAGAACATGGCGGTATTGGCGATGTAGTACAGCATGGCGGAGGGTACGCTCTTTTCGCCGAAGAGGGCCACGTTCACCGGAAGGCCGATGAAAATGGCGTTGGCAATGCAGCAGGTGCAGGTGAAGACCCCCCGCCGCCTGGGTGAAATGTGAAGGATGGCGGCCAGGAGGCGCCCAGCCAGGTAGGCTGCAAAGATGGAGGCAAAGGGAAGGAGCAGATCCGGCGCCGTTTCGATGAGCTGGTCATGGGTGAAATTGGATTTCAAAGAGTAAATCATAAGGGGCGGCAGGGCCACGGTCATGGTCAGGCGGGTGAGGTCCTTCCCCGCCGTTTCCCAGAGCCAGCCGGTTTTGGCCAGATAAAATCCAAGTCCTGCAATGAGGACCACTTCAAATATGCCTGATAATCCCTGTAAAATGGCGTCCATGGTTGATTCCTTTCAGTAACATTTTCATGTCCATATGGATAAAAGTTCTGCACTCACCTATCATCTATCGTCTTTCTTCTACCATCTATATTCTATCCTTTACAGTATATCCCCACTCGTCCTATAATAATAATATAGGTTTATGATTTCACTTATTCCTCTATTTTATTAGCTATATTCCTTTCTTACATAGGGGGATGCACTATGAATCTTGAATTTTACAGAAATTTCATTGCCATGGTGGAAGCCGGCGGCATGAACAGGGCCTCCCGGGAAATCCATGTGGCCCAGCCGGCGCTGACAAGGCAGCTGCAGGTACTGGAAAAGGAGTACGGCGCGGCGCTGGTGAAGCCCAGGAAAGGCCGCCATGCCCTGGAGCTCACAGAGGCGGGGTGGATTCTCTACCGCCAGGCCCGGCAGATCTGCGAGGCAGACGGCATGGCCCGTTCGGAAATTGCCGCCCTTTCCGAAGGCCTTTCCGGCACTCTCCACCTGTCCATTTCTCCCTCCCTCATGCCCATGGTCATTGAAAAGGGCATCCGCCCCTTCCACGAAAAGTACAGGGACATGACCTTCCGGCTCCGGGAATCCTACCAGGTGCCTCTGGCGGAGGAAGTGCGCCGGGGCATTTCGGAAATGGGCATTACCAATGCGCCCCTTCCGGATCCCTCCCTCTTCCGGGTGCTCCATGAAGAAACCTGCAGCCTCATGGCCGCTGCCCGAAGGGACTCCCATTTCCTTCCGGACAGGGAAAGCCTCAGGCCGGAGGATTTGTCTTCCGTGCCCCTGGCCGTGAGCCGGAGCACCGAAGAGGCGGTGAAACAGTTCTTTGGTGAAAAGGGACTTCGGGCGCCCATCCTCTTTTCCGTAGACGCCCGCTCCTCCGCCCTTGCCATGGCAGAGGCAGGCCTTGCGGCTGCTGTCATCACCCGGGCTCCCTGGGAAAAGGGGGAAGAGGATATGGTCCTCACCCCTCTGGACAGCCCCTCTTCCCGTCAGTCCATTACCTTCTTCTGCCTGAAGGACCATCACCTCTCCAAGGGCATGGAACGGTTCCTTGCCTGTCTGGAGAAGGAACTGGACACGCCGGAGGCGTGAGGGGTTCCCCTATCCTGCTGCCCCCGCTGTGCAGGGTGGCAAGGGAACTGGATTTGTAGGGGAACACAGTGACCCGAAAATCCAGTGACACGCTTCACACCGTGGCAAAGGTGGGGCGTTAGCAGCAAAGGGGGGGCCGCAGGGCCCGCGGGTGGTGGTATCGCCCTGCCGGGCGATGCGTTTTATCATGGCGCCAAAGGCGGCAGGCGGGAAGTCTGACGTCTGACGTCTGGCGTCTGACATCTGATGTCTCTCTTGCGTCCGGGAATACCGCCGGAAAACTCTCATGGGGCGACAGCCAAAGGATAGCGGGGAGATTCCCCACGCCCCGAGGCTGCAGTCGAAATGACGATGCAGCGCCCAGTCTCCAACCCCCAACCCCCATTCCCGATCCCGGTCC
>NZ_CALGPS010000131.1 GCF_937959425.1 uncultured Dialister sp. | reverse complement strand
AAATAACCTAAATGATATATAGAATACATACCTAAATTGCGAAAATGGGAAAGAAGCGAACGCCTGCCAAATAAACATAGTGTACTATGTAATTAGATAGTATGCTATGTATTAAATGTTTGTGATTTCGGATTTTCATGTGCATTTGCGTTTTGTATTTATGCTATATGCACATGAAATGCATTAAAAAATTATGCAAATGGGTCTTATTACATGAGAATTAATGCGAATTGATGGCAATTCACTAAAATCCGCCTGAAATGCGGGCATATTGAAAAATACAGGGGGCATGAATAAAATAAACATAGATGCCTATGTAACTTCCCGAAGAGGAAGCATAGATGGGAGCCCCGGCCCCGGGACTGTGACGGAAGGAGGATAGCCGGTTTACCAGGGGATGATGATTTTCCGGATTACATTCGGATTCATGTGGAATTCAGCAATTTTTCTTTTATAACTTTATATGAGTCCAAATCTTCCGGAGAAAGGTTTCCGGTTATGCGTGGCTGGCATCGGGCCGGGCAGATATCGGAACAAACTCAAAAGGAAGGTGAACCTTATGGATCCAGCCATTACTACACTGTGTGTATTGGCAGTGGCCTGCTTCCTGTTCGTTACCGAACTGATTCCACTGGCAGTCACTGCTATGGCAGCCTGCACAGCCCTCGGTATTCTGGGCGTTCTTCCGTCCAAACAGGTATATGCGGGTCTTTCCAACTCCACCGTCGTTCTTTTCGGTGGTATGTTCGTAATCGGCGCAGCTATGTTCAGAACCGGTCTGGCTCAGGCTATCGGTCTGGCTGTCGTCAAGAAAGCAGGTACTAAGGAAATTCCGCTGATGGGCGCCATCATGCTGGTTACCATCGCCCTGTCCTCTGTATCTTCCAATACCGGTACGGTAGCATGCCTCATGCCGGTAGTTATCGGTATCTGCCAGGCAGCTCACATTTCCCAGTCCAGACAGCTGATGCCTCTGGCTATTGCTGCTAACGTAGGCGGCACCATCACCATGATCGGTACTCCGCCAAACGTTATCGTTACCGGCGCTCTGTCCGCAGCCGGTCTTCCGACCTTCGGATTCTTCGAATTCGCTCTCATCGGTATTCCGCTGTCCATCATTGCTTTCGTTTTCACCCTTTTAGTTGGCCGTCATCTGCTTCCTGCAAATACTGCCGGTGAAATGGATGAAGCGGCAGTCAAAGCGGCTGCTGAAGAAGCAGGCGCTGCTGATGATGCAGCTCCTGCAAGCAAGAGCAAAATGTGGATTTCCGGTCTCATCATGATCGGCGTTGTTGTCTGCATGGCACTGAACCTCAAGACCGTTCCTCTTCAGACTGCAGCTGTTACCGGCGCCATTCTCTGCGTCATCACCGGCTGCCTGAAAGAAAAGGAAGCTTATGCAGGTATCGACTGGGTAACCATTTTCCTGTTCGCCGGCATGCTTTCCGTAGCTACCGCTATGGATAAGACAGGCGCAGGCAAACTGATTGCCGACACCGTAGTAGGCATGATGGGTGAAAACCCGAACCCCATCGTTCTCTGCGCTGTACTGTACCTGATTTCCAACGTACTGACCCAGTTCATGAGTAACACTGCATCTGCAGCACTTCTTGCACCAATTGGTATTTCCATTGCCCAGTCCATCGGCGCTGACCCGAAACCGGTACTTATGGCTATCGGTATCGCAGCATCCATGGCATTCGCAACACCAATGGCTACTCCGCCAAACACCCTGGTTCTGGGCCCCGGCGGATTCTCTTTCAATGACTATGTCAAAGTCGGCGTACCGCTCTGCATTATTACATTCATTGCAAGCGTTATCATTATCCCGATTTTCTGGCCATTCTTCCCAGGCTGATTGCAAGCTCCGGAACATTGTATTGAGTTTTTCAGGAAACAGGAGATGTCTTTTGGCGTCTCCTGCCCCTGATTTTCACTGCGTGAGGCAGAATCCTCACAGGTATCTATCAAGGTACTGAAAAGAAAGGTGGATTTATACATGGACACTCCAGGCCCACTTTCGATTTGTATCGTCAACATGGTCATCGTATTTGCCGTTCTGATCGTTCTGCAGTGGATCATTCAGCTGATTCACGTGGTGGATCCCACCAAGAATAAGAACAAGAAGAAATAAGTAAAAACGATAACCTAAAAGGAGGATACAAACATGGATGGCTTTTTAAGAGCACTGGTTTCTGTATGGACAGATTCCGGATTTGCTGCATTAACATGGCAGA
>NZ_CALGPS010000130.1 GCF_937959425.1 uncultured Dialister sp. | reverse complement strand
TCTGTGAGGGGCGGACAGAGTAATCTGATTCCGTCTACTCGACTGACAGCGGCTTCGCCGCTGAGGTTGGTGGGCGCAGCCGCGGAGCGGCTGGGATCGAAGATCGGGGCCGCCACATTGTCATTTCGACCGTAGCAAAGGGGAGTGGAGAAATCTCCCTGCTATACTGTGGCTGGTGGCTGGTAGCTGGTAGCTGGGAAAACCATACAACCGGGCTTTGCCCGCTGAAAAACAAACCAACCGCTCTGGCGGGCGGGGGAAAAGAGCTGCCCCCTTTGGTGGCTGGCGCCACCACCCTCGCCACGGTGTGAAGCGTGTCACACGATTCTCAGGTCGCTAACGCTCCCCTACGAATCGTGTTCCCTTGCCACCCCGCAGGCGGTGGGACAACAACCCGTGCTTAATGTAGAGCCACTTATGAGCGAAATGTTATACGGAGCTTTATTGTGCCCCCGCACAGCGGGGGAAAGGTGGTGCCGTAAGGCACCAAAGGGGGGGTGGCCACCGGAGGTGGCCAATTCATCGCCATGTTCAGCGCGATTTATGCAGCAGGAAGCTCATCCCGTAACGCTGACTATATACTCATCGCCGCCAAAGGCGGCGATACCTTCCCCTCTGAACCCTCTGAACCTTTTGAACCCTTTGAACCCTCACGTCGAAGGCGCGCCCAAAGGGCGCGGAACCCTCCGGACCCGGGCCGCGGAGCGGCCCTCCCTGTGGGCGTAGCCCCATAAACTTTCCATCAATCCTTATAATAAAGCTTTACAATTTTTCTGAAATCTGATATGACTATATGAGTTGTGAATCATATTTCCTATTGAAACAGGTGAAAAATGCGTAAGAATTCATTTATCCAGGGTGCCCTGATTTTAACGGTGGCCGGTATTATCGTTAAATTCATCGGTGCCTTCAGCCGGATTTATTTGTCCCGCCTTCTGGGCGGGGAGGGGATTGGCCTTTACCAGATGGCCTATCCTATTTATCTTCTCTGTCTGTCCGTTTCTTCCGCCGGCCTTCCGGTGGCCATTTCCATTATGGTGGCGGAAAGAAATGCGGTGAATGACTACAACGGGGGACAGAAGGTGTTCCGCATTTCCATGGCAGCGCTGGTGATGACGGGGCTCTTTTTCAGCGTCCTTCTTTTCTTCGGCTCCCAGTGGCTGGTGGATACGGGCATTGTCCGTGACCCCCGGGCCTACTGGTCCCTTTTGGCTCTTTCACCGGCGGTGTTCTGTGCCACTCTTCTGGCCACGCTGCGCGGATATTTCCAAGGGCTGCAGCTTATGACCCCTACTGCCGTGTCCCAGATTCTGGAACAGGTGGTGCGGGTGGTGACTATGATTGCCTTTGCAGTCATCCTTCTGCCCTACGGTCTTGAGTTTGGCGCGGCCGGTGCTACCCTTGGTGCAGCGCCTGGCGCGTTCATGGGTATTGTGGTTCTCATCGGTTTCTACTACATGACCCGGGGATGGAGAAAAGAACTGGCAGCGGAACAGGATCCTTCCATTAAGCCCCAGAGTGCACTCTTTATTATTAAAAGGCTCTTGATTCTGGCCATTCCTGTTTCCCTGGCTAATATCATGCTGCCTATCGTTTCCAATATCGACCTTTTCATCGTGCCCCGCCGCCTGGAAGTGGCAGGTTTTGCGGTGGAGGAAGCCACCACCCTTTTTGGCTACCTCACCGGCATGGCAACGGCACTGGTGAATATGCCCACCATTGTGACCGCTTCCCTGGCAGCCAGCCTGGTGCCCGTTATTTCCGAAGCCATTGCCCAGAAAAAGGGGGATGTGGTGATGCAGAGGACCGATACGGCCATGCGTCTTGCCAACCTCATTACCATTCCCGCCTTCGTAGGTATGTGCGTCATTGCCACTCCTATTTCCGCCATGCTCTATGCCACCCCTGATGCAGGCCCCTGCATTGCGGTGATGAGCTTCGGCGTATTCCTTCTGGGAGTGCAGCAGGTAACCACCGGCGTTCTGCAGGGCATGGGGAAGACTGCCATTCCCTTCATCAACATGGTGATTTCCGCTTCCGTCAAGGTCTTCCTTTCCTGGAATCTCACAGCCCTCCCCGCCTGGGGTGTACTGGGCGCTGCCTGGGCTACCAATGCAGACTTCGGTGTGGCAGCGGTGCTGAACCTGATTTTCCTCTATAAATACAGGCACTATACTATGGATATCATCCATACGGTGAAACTCTTCATCGCTGCCGGCATTATGGGTGCCGTGGTGCTGGGCGTATATCACGGTGCCTTCGGTTTCATCCACAGCAATACATTGGCAACCCTGGTATCCATCTGCGTAGGCGGCGTGGTCTACCTTGCAGCCATCGTCATTATCCGCGCCGTAAGACCGGAAGATGTGGCAGGCGTTCCGAAAATCGGACCGAAACTGGCAGCAGCTGTTGAAAAACTGAGCTTTAAAATCTAGTCATACATCATAGGAAATATGAAAAGCCATGAAATGGAATCTCAAAGGAGATATCATTTCATGGCTTTTTGACACGCCCTGCGGGCGTGAGGTTTTTTAAGATTGACGGGGCTTATGCCCCGAGGGTTCTCAGGTTGTGCGCCAGTTCGGCGTGTATAGTATAGTCTGGTGAAAGTCCAGACCCG
>NZ_CALGPS010000129.1 GCF_937959425.1 uncultured Dialister sp. | reverse complement strand
CCGAGTGCGGGGGTGGGCAAGTTTATGGAGGAAAAAGGAACCGCGTCACTACATCTCTTGCCCACCCCTGGTTAAGGGGTGGGTGGCGAGCGCAGCGAGCCGGAAGGGGTCAGCCGTCAGGCTGCCTATAAATTCATCGCCCGCAGGGCGATACCACAACCCTCGGGCCGTAGGCCCGTCAAACGTAAGAACCCTCCGGCCTTTAGGTCGGTCAATCTTAAGAACCTTTCGCGCCCGAAGGGTGCCCCTCTGAACCCCAGGGGCGTGCCCCCTTTGGTACTACGTACCACCTTCCCCCCGCAGGCGGGGGGACTATATGTGGGGGGGAGAACCCTTTGAACCTTTTGAACCCGGGCCGCGAAGCGGCCTATGAAGGAGGCATAGAATGAGCCGGGAAACGAAAATCGGTATGGCAGTGTTAATCCTGCTGCTTTTTATCGGCGCTGCCGGTTTATTTCTTGAACCCTCCCGCTGGTTTCATAAAGATACCTATGAGGTGCATGCGGTGTTTGACAATGCCCAGGGCATCAAGGAAAACGCCCATGTGCTCTATGCCGGGGTCTATGTAGGCAATGTCCATAAGATTCATGTGAAGGATGGGCAGGCGGTGCTGGATCTGTATATCCGGAAGAAGACGCAGATCCCCGAGGACGCCCGCTTTACCATCGATACGTCCGGTGTGGTGGGGGACCTGTACGTGAAGATTTCCGGCGGCCGCCCGGGAAGCCGCCTTCTCACCGACGGCATGACGGTGCATGAATACAAAAACGACCGCATGGATGAGCTCATGACCAAGGCAGGCCGTCTCATGGATACGGCGAAGAGTATGCAGGAGAGTATAGAGGGGCTTGGGAAATAGGAAAGCAGTGTACTAGTGTACTGGTGGGCTGGTTTCCTGTTGAGGTGAATAGCAGTGATGTCATATGTGGGAGGAGATTTCTCGGCTCCGCTCTGCTGCGCTCGAAATGACGATGGGGCGGAATGGCAGTGGCGTCATAGGCGGCGTGAGATTTCTCGGCTCCGCTTCGCTGCGCTCGAAATGACGGTGGGGCGGAATGGCAGTGGCGTCATAGGTGCGTAAATTTATATATTGTGCTAGGGAAGTACTGATTCATTCGCAGAATCGAATTTCATATGAATTTTTATCCAATGCTTCGTCATAAGTCTCCTTACTAGGGCTGTTTTATAGGATGAATTTATCCTACAAAACAGCCTTCCTTTTTGATATAATGAGTGAGAGGTGATTTTTATGCGTATTGATACAAATACCATGATTCCTATAACTGAAGCAAATCGTAATTTTTCCAGAGTGGCTCGCATGGTGGACGAAAAGGGGTCGGCGGTGATTATGAAGAACAATAGACCCCGTTACCTGATTATTAATTTTGATCACTTGGAGGATGAGACTGCAGGGGATGAAGAAGTGGAAGCCATTTCTAAAAAATTGATGGAGCAGAATCAGAAGGCCTATGAGGTATTGGCCAAATGAAAAAAATTACCAAGGCACAGGTACTCCGGATGTATAATGACATGGTCAATCAGTTTGGCGGTACAAAAGGAGTGAGAGATGAAGGGTTATTAGATGCGGCTCTTTCATCCCCTTTCCAGACTTATGATGGTTATGAATTGTACCCGGGGATAGAGGAAAAAGCAGCCTGCCTGGGATATGGCCTTATTGAAAATCATGCCATGATAGATGGAAACAAACGGCTGGGGGTGCATGTAATGCTTGTATTTCTTGCGTTAAATGGTATTATGCTGAATTATACACAGGAAGAGCTTTATACTGTTGTTCTCGAAGTTGCAGCAGGAAAGAAAAATCAGTCGGACTTGCTGCTTTGGATAAGAGAGCATGAAAAAGGCGAATAATTTTCCGTGGTAGATTTATCAGAGTATGGTTCAGTCAAATACAAAAAAGCACGGCCGTGGGGCCGTGCTTTTTTAGCATTTGATTACAGTCTGACTTCGATGACGTCGTCTTCGCTTTTTCTTGCCAGGGGGCAAGGGTTGTGGTTGGGGTAGCCGAAGGACATGGCCATCACCATTTCTCCTTCGCCCAGCCATTCGTGGAGTTCTTCGTAGGCAAAGAAGATGTTGCCGATCCAAAGGCTTCCGATGCCCATGGAGGTGGCCTGGAGGGCCATGTTTTCGGCAGCGGCGCCGATGGCCTGTACGTCGGAAAGTTCATGGATTTTTTCTGCGGCGGTCCAGTTGTCGGTGAGGGGACGGCCGTTGGGGTTTACTACAAATACCAGTACCGGAGCCTGCTGCATGCACTGCAGGGTGAAGCGGGCGTTGGTGTAGAGCTCCGGAGCGCCAGCCAGGACGCCTTCGCCTTTTTCGGATCTTTCAATGCCCTTTTCCATGAGGGCAAGGGCGGTCTTCTTGCTTTCCCCTTTCACTACGATGAATTTCCAGGGCTGGCGGTTCTTGGCAGAGGGAGCCCACATGCCGGCGCGGAGGATTTCACGCATGTCTACTTTGGAAATGTCCCGGTCTTTAAAGAAACGGACGCTTCGTCTTTTGAAAATCAGGTTGTACATAGTATTTCCACCTTTCCTTGCATTTTGATTTCAGATTACGCTTTTTTTATTATACACCGTTTCAGGTGGTTCGTGGGGGGAAAATCGTTGGGCTTATGGGGATGGGGGAGTGGGAGAGTGAGACAGTGGGACAGTGGGACAGTGAGATAGAGGGGCGGCTGACCGATGGCTGTGGGGGCGGGACTGCAGGCCCGAAAGAAGTTATAGACGTCAGACGGTCAGACAGTCAGACATCAGACGGCTGTCCACTATCCGCTGTCCGCTTACCGCGGGACACTATGGACGCTGGGTAGTTTGTACATGATTCTAAAAGTAAGCATAGAGAGGTCTATTCTGTCCATTAAGAGGCCTTCCTTTGAGTCGGCTGACCGATTGAAAGGCAGCTTTCTGCGGGGAGATTTCTCGGCTCCCTTTCACTGGCTCCATGAAACTATGTGATTCATATCGACATATACCATCGCTCGAAATGACGGGGAGGCCATAGTGGCACAAATGCAAGCCCCGTAACGCTGACTTTATACTCATTGCCGCGAAGCGGCAATCCACAACCCTCAGCGGCCAAAGGCCGCTGTCAAACTTCAGAACCTTCCGGCCTTTAGGCTGGTCAATCCGTTGCCCCTTCCTTTTCACAACCTTTCTACACAACCCTTCTATACAACCTGCGGCGCAGCCGCGCCCCTTGCACCCCCTGGGGTACAGAAACCTCTGAACCTCAAGGGCGTGCCCCCTTTGGTGGCTGACGCCACCACCTTCCCCCCGCAGGCGGGGGACTATATGTTGGGGGAGAATCCTTCGAACCTTCTGAACCCGGGCCGCACAGCGGCCCCTATATCCTATAGAACCCTTTCTTCTCTTATGTTAAAATAGAAGAAAGTCCGAAAAAGGTTATTTTCGGCTGTGCCGCAAGGCGTTTTAGGGGTCTTACAGATCTCAGGAATAGGCATCATCTGTCTATTTCGCAGGGGAAGCGGTGCTTCCCTGTTTCATGGGAGGGTGTTCCTCTCTTTTGATACGAAAGGGTTTTCGTACAGGATTTTAGGGCGGCTGTGTGATGGACGACGGGGATGAAAGGGATTTCATCGAAGCAGGGTGTCCGGCGCGGTTTCCCTGGAAAGAAGGAAATTGCATATGGGAAGTTATAATTCAAATTATGGGAATTCCGATAGTTTTTTTGCGCTCAGGCAGGCAGACGGCAAGGTGCTGGGGCGGGTGCGTCCCGGGGTGAAGCTGTCTACGCCGCAGCCGGGTATGAAGGACTATCGTTTTTTTGTGGATTCCTTGTCTCCTCTGCCCAAGGGATTTGAGGATTCGGAGAAGCACGGGTTTACGGGGTTCATGAGCCGCATCGGCTGCGGGTACAATGCCTTTGCCAATGAGGCGGACGCTCTCCATTATCTGGAGACTGTTTTCGGCGATGCCTTTGTCACCTTTACGCCGGCTATCCGGAACAACAAGTTTTTTGTGCTGGATGATATGCAGCTGGAGGGAACCACCGCTTTCATGGATGTGGATCACAACTTTTATCCCATCCCTGCTTTCGGCACGGTGGATCAGCCGCCCTTCGGCGGGGATATCAACAAGTTCTGCAGCCATATCCTCACCGGAAAGCCGCTGCCGGGACTGTCGAAGAAGTACTGGAATAATGATGTGCAGCCCCGGGTGATTGTGGCGGCTACGAAGAATTTTGAGGGCAGGCTTGGCCCCTGGGTGGTGTTTGCACCGCTCTACGATGATGCCTTCGATTCCACGGTCATCGGGGAAGGGGGCGCCTATTTCCATGTGAAGAATAAGGGACCCCTGGGTTACGGCGTAGTGGATTTCAAAAATTCGGAGCTCTTTTCCCATATCCTCCGCTGCACCCATTCTCCTCTGTGGTTCGTGCCGCAGGAGTTCATCCCCGATTTCCGGCTGAATTTGAAGCCCGTGCCGGCGGACGGCGACCTTCTGGCGGACAGCGGGGTGCTGGTGAATCCTTTCGCCGGTGAGGACAGCGTAACCATCGACAGCGATGACCATACGGAAAGACTCTACACCGAAGAGGATGTGGAGCGGATCATTCACTCCCTTACGTCGAAGGAGGAAATCAAACCGGTGAACGATGGGGAGGAGGAAATCCTTTCGGAGGAGAAGGAAAAGCCTATGGAAGAGGTGGATTTCCTGGGCCGCCTTTTAGAGGAGGCGGACTGCTCGGGCCTTCTCTATGAGAAGGAGGATCTCATCAATTTCCATATTTCCCTGAAATCGTCCCGCCTCACCATTCTGGCAGGCATGAGCGGTACCGGCAAATCGGGGCTGGTCCGTCTCTACGGCCGGGCGCTGGGGCTGCCGGAGGATCATGTGCGCTTCCTGGCGGTGCGTCCTTCCTGGATGGATGACGGCGACATCCTTGGCTATGTGGATATGAAGAACATGGTGTACCGCAGCGCCGACACAGGCCTCGCCGAACTTCTCATCGACGCCGCCCGCCATCCGGAGGACATGTTCCTCATCTGCTTCGATGAAATGAACCTGGCCCGGGCGGAGCACTATTTCGCCCAGTTCATTTCTGTGCTGGAAAAGGAAGAAAATCCGGTCATCCGTCTGTACAACCCCGCCCTTCGGAGCAAACTTTACAACGGCGACGCCTATCCGGCGGAAATCCCCATCGGCAGGAATGTGCTCTTCACAGGCACAGTGAATGTGGACGAATCCACCTACCATTTCTCCGACAAGATTCTGGACCGGGCCAATGTGATTACCCTCCACCAGGGCCGTTTCCACGACCTTCTCTCCCTGGGGAAGACGGAAAAGACCGATTTCCCGGAACTTCCTGCGCCCCTTTTCGAAAGCTTCTGCATCCGGGACGGCCTGGGCCTTAAGGCGGAAGAGCTGGACCTTCTGGACGGCCTGAACGACGCTTTCCATAAGAGCGGCATGCAGTGCGGCATCGGCTTCCGCATCGCCCGCCAGATGGGCCGCTACTTGGAAAATATTCCGGACGGCCTCTCCTTCACCAGAAGCGACGGCCTGGACGCCCAGGTGGTGCAGCGTATCTTCACCAAAATCCGGGGCTCTTCCCAGCAGCTGGCGTCCCTGGTGTCCACCAATGACAAAGGCGAGGTCACCGGATCCCTGCTGGAGGTGCTGAACCGGTTCAGCAGCCTGTCCCCCTTCACTTCTGCCCGCCAGGTGCTGGAAGAAAAAGCCAGGGAGCTGAAACTCTATGATTACACCATCTAAGCTCCCCTTCACCCTCACCTTTTCCGGCGGCTGGGACAAGGGCGTCCGCTATTTCAACCGTTTCACCGAAGACCCGTCGGAACTGGGGGAGGACGTGAAGCCGGGGCTCACGTTCACGGAAAACCAGGATATTTATGTGGGCTTTGAAGCGCCCAGGGGCTTCCGCTTCACCATGGACGGCCTGGACGTGGTCACCCTGCCGGGACAGGAAAGGGAAAACGGACAGACCTACATCTCCCCCGCCCACCGGCCGGGGGAGGCCATCCTCCTCTTCGAAGGCCAGGACTTCCCCCTGGTGCCGGGATACTACGTGCTTACGGTGGAAGGAAACGGGAAAAGCTGGTATGGCCTCATGGAAATCAAACCGAAGTACATGGGGAAACAGAGCTGGCAGGACATGCGGGACGAACTGGCCGATGAAATCAGGACACTGTCCTTCGATTTCATGAAGCGGAACATCCATATTTCCAAAGCCCTGGAAGGGGCCCTGGGCCTTTCGCCCTCCATGCTCCTCCGCTTCTATACCATCAGCGACGAATCGCCGGTGGTGATGAACGTGCTGGATGAGCTGTCCCATACCGCCAACGCCCGCATGGTGCTGAAGCTGAAGCAGATCCGGCGGGAAGAGGGAAGGCGGCCGGATCCCCACATCCGGCCCCAGCACGTAAAAGAAAGGCCGGGGGCGCCCCGCATGCCGGCGCTGCGCACGGAAATCACCAGGGACGTGGCGGAAAACCGTTTCGCCAAATCCATCCTTCTGGCCCTTGACCGTATCCTCCAGCAGTTCCTGGATGAAATCGAAGGCCCCGTGAAGCGGCTGGAAGAAAAGCAGGAGAAACTGAGAAAATACACCTGGGGCCTGGAATACAAGACAGGAGAAAACGCCCTCTCCCGCCTCCGCCTCTATCGCCAGCGGGCCCGCCGCATCCGGAGCGGCATCGGAAGAGTCACCCTGGCGCCCTGGTTTGAAGAAGCCCGGGCGGACAGACTGGGCGAAGTGCCTATGACCGTGGTCATGGATCCCCGGTACAGCGTGCTGTACCGCCTTTATAAGAACCTCTCCCGCCCTGCCCAGAGCCTTGACGTATCCAATTTCTACCAGTTCCAGTGGAAACGGACGGACAAACTCTATGAACTCTGGAGCTTCCTCCAGTTCATCAAGGCCCTGACCGCCAGGGGCTGGGAACTGGAAGAAGGCATTACCGTCATCAAGGAAGAAGGACGGTACCGCCTTTCCTCCCTGGAATCGGGCACGGAAATCAAACTGAAAAGGGACGGCGAGGAAGTGCACCTCATCTACGACGGCATCCTTCCCGCCTCCTCCGCCGACACCGACAGGAAGGACCATCCCCTCTATACCAATAACCCCCACCGCCAGCCGGACCTCCGTCTGGACTACTATAAAGGAGGCCTCTACTACGGTTCCCTGGTGGCGGACTTCAAATACCGGGACATCCTCTTCCTCTGGCAGGATGAAACAAGAAGCGCCAGCCTGCGCCGCCAGTTCAACGCCTACCGGGACATGAACACCCGCTTCTACAGGGACTGCGACGAAATCACCTCCCTCCGGGACAGCCGCCCCGTCAAAGAAGTATGGGCCGTCTTCCCAAGGGAAATCCCCGGAAGAAGCGACGAAGACTATAGCCTCCGCTTCATCCCCCTGGCCCCGGGCCTCACCTCCAACAGCCGCCTGGCAGACGAACTGGAAAACTATCTGGCGTCCCTTCGGAAATAGGAAATAAAAACAGCGTCACCTTTGGAAACAAAGGCGGCGCTTTTTAAGCTGGTGGGGATTGGGGACTGGGGAC
>NZ_CALGPS010000128.1 GCF_937959425.1 uncultured Dialister sp. | reverse complement strand
GGGGCGGAGCAGGCGCGCTAGCCGGAAGGGGTGGGCCGTCAGGCGGTATTATAAACTTCATTGCAGCGAAGCTGCCACCACAACCCTCAGTGCCAAAGGTGCTGTCAAACCTAAGAACCTTCCACTTGAACCCACCAAAAAAGCCATGGCCCGGGGCCATGGCTTTTTCAGCGTGCTGCTTATTTATTTTCAGCTGCTTTTCTTGCTTCGATTTCCATATCGTAGGATTTCTGGATACGGACGTAGTTTTCGCGGCGCTGTTTTGCGTCTCTTTCGGTCTTTTCGAAGAGTTCTTCTGCCTTGTCGGGGAAGAGTTTGGCAAGGGATGCAAAGCGGACTTCGCCCATGAGGTATTCCCGGAAGTTTCCTTTCGGTTCTCTGCTGTCCAGATGGAAGGGGTTCTTGCCCTGTTCCAGGAGGGTGGGGTTGTAGCGCCAGTTGCACCAGTAGCCGCATTCCACGGCTCTCTTTTCTTCTTCAGAGGACTTGCCCATGCCTGCTTTCAGACCGTGATTGATGCAGGGAGCGTAGGCGATGATGAGGGACGGTCCCGGATAGGCTTCTGCTTCGCTGATGGCCTTGAATGCCTGGTTCATGTCGGCGCCCAGGGCGATCTGTGCCACATAGATGTAGCCGTAGGAAACGGCAATCATGCCCAAGTCTTTCTTCTTTGTCTTCTTGCCGGAGGCTGCGAATTTGGCAATGGCAGCGGCCGGAGTGGATTTACTGGACTGTCCGCCGGTATTGGAGTACACTTCCGTATCCAGTACGAGGACGTTCACGTCTTCGCCGGAGGCGAGAACCTGGTCGAGACCGCCGAAGCCGATATCGTAGGCCCAGCCGTCGCCGCCGAAGATCCACTGGGATTTCTTCACGAAGTGGTCTTTGAGGTCAAGGAGTTCTTTGTATTCCGGATGAGCAGCCACTTCTGCAGTGAGGGCTGCTTCCAGTTTATCAGCCCTGTCTCTGGTGCCGTTTCCGATGTCCTTCTTGTCCAGCCATTCTTCGATGGCAGTTTTTACGGTGTCATCGGCAGCAGGAAGTGCTTCCTTCAGTTTGCCGGTGAGGCGGTCGCGGAGCTTGGCTTCGCCAAGGTGCATGCCCAGGCCGTATTCTGCATTGTCTTCAAAGAGGGAGTTGGCCCATGCCGGTCCCTGGCCTTTGGCGTTCTTTGTGTAAGGCATGGAGGGGGAGCTGGCTCCGTAAATGGAGGAGCAGCCGGTGGCATTGGCAATCATCATGCGGTCGCCGAAGAGGCGGGTGACCATGTTGATGTAGGGCGTTTCACCGCAGCCTGCGCAGGCGCCGGAGAATTCAAAGTAGGTGGGTTCGAACTGGGCGCTTCTGAGGTTGCCCTTGCCCAGCGGATTCTTTCTTGCAGGAAGCTTCATGGCGTAGTCCCAGAGTTCCTGTTTCGGCAGCTGGGTTTCAGCAGGCTTCATGACGAGAGCTTTCTTGGGAGCGGGGCAGGTGTTGGCGCAGATGCCGCAGCCGTAGCAGTCTTCCGGATCGATGACGATGCGGAATTTCAGCCCTTTCACGGGGCCTCTGAATTCCTTCACAATAAATCCTTCCGGTGCTTTTTCCGCTTCTTCTTCCGTTACGAGGACAGGGCGGATGGTGGCATGGGGGCATACTACGGAGCACTGGTTGCATTCGATACAGTTTTCCGGAATCCATTCAGGAATATTGATGGCAGCAGCGGGACGTTCGTACTTGGATGTACCCGAGGGGAATGTGCCATCTTCCAGGCCTTTCCAGGTGGAAACAGGGAGGTCGTCCCCTTCCTGGCGGTTCATGACGTCGCAAACGTCTTTGACGAAATCAGGACGGGCCACTCTGGCAATGGAGCCGCCGGTGGTGGCGTGTTCCCATTCTGCCGGTACTTCCACTTCTTCCATGCCTGTCATGCCTGCATCGACAGCGGCATTGTTCATGTCTACCACGTTCTGGCCTTTCCGTCCGTAGGATTTCTCATTGGAATCCTTCAGGTATTTCACCGCATCTTCATCGGGAATGATGTGGGTGAGGTGGAAGAAGGCAGCCTGCATGATCATGTTGATACGGCCGCCAAGACCGATTTTCTTTGCGATTTCAAAGGCATCGATGATGTAGAACTTTGCATGGAGGGCAGCAAGCTTCCGTTTCATGGCAGCCGGCAGTACCCGGTCCAGGTCTTCCTTTCTCCAGGGGGAGTTCAGGAGGAAAATGCCGCCAGGTTTGAAGCCCCTAAGGAGGTCGTATTTATAAATGTAGGACGGACGGTGGCAGGCAATGTAGTCGGCCTTTCGGATGAGGTAGGGCTTTCTAATCGGGTCAGGTCCGAAGCGGAGGTGGGAAATGGTGACACCGCCGGATTTCTTGGAGTCATAGGCAAAGTAGCCCTGGGCGTAGAGGTTTGTATGGTCGCCGATGATTTTGATGGCGCTCTTGTTGGCGCCTACGGTGCCGTCACTGCCGAAGCCCCAGAACTTGCAGGAAACCAGCTTGCTCGGCATTTCCGGTACCGGAACGGGGGCAAGGGAGAGGCCGGTGACGTCGTCGTTGATGGAAAGAGTGAAATTATGGTGCGGTGTTTCTTCCTTCAGGTGTTCATACACAGCCATAATATCTTCCGGAATTACGTCTTTGGAGCCAAGGCCGTAGCGTCCGCCGCATACTTTGATGGAGCGGCCGGAGGAAGCGATGGCGGAAACCACATCCAGGTAGAGCGGTTCGCCGATGGCGCCGGGTTCACGGGTGCGGTCAAGAACGGCAATCTTCTTTACGGTTTCAGGAATCTGGGAGAGGAAATGTTTTACAGAGAATGGACGGTAGAGATGGACGTTAAGAACGCCTACCTTTTCACCGTGGGCGTTCAGCGCATCGGTCACATCCTTGCAGATATCGGTGACAGAACCGATGGCAATGACGATGCGGTCAGCATCGGGAGCGCCGTAGTAGTCGAAGAGGTGGTAGCTTCTGCCGGTGAGCTTGCTGATCTTGTCCATGTAATCCTGTACGATATCAGGCAGGGCATTGTAGAAGGGGTTGGCTGCTTCGCAGTGCTGGAAGTAGACGTCCGGATTTTCAGCCGTGCCGCGAATTACCGGATGGTCCGGGTTGAGAGCCCGGGCGCGGAATTCAGCGAGAGCTTTCTGGTCGATTAAGGGAGCCAGTTCATCATAGTCAAGGACTTCCACCTTCTGGATTTCATGGCTGGTACGGAAGCCGTCGAAGAAATTGATGAAAGGAATCCGGCCTTTAATGGCAGCCAGGTGGGCAATGCCGGCCAGGTCCATGATTTCCTGGGCGTTGGCTTCTGCCAGCATGGCGCATCCGGTGGCCCGGGCGCTCATCACGTCCTGGTGGTCGCCGAAAATGGAAAGGGCATGGTTGGCCAGTGCGCGGGCAGCGATGTGGAACACGCCCGGCAGCAGTTCGCCAGCCACTTTATACATATTTGGAATCATGAGGAGCATCCCCTGGGATGCAGTATAGGTGGTGGTCAGAGCACCGCCCTGGAGGGAGCCGTGAAATGCGCCGGCAGCGCCGCCTTCAGCCTGCATTTCCACGACATGTACTGTGTCGCCGAAAATGTTCTTTTTGCCATGGGCAGCCCATTCGTCCACCGATTCCGCCATAGGGGAGGATGGGGTAATCGGATAAATAGCAGCTACTTCAGTGAATGCGTAGGAAATATACGCAGCAGCTGTATTGCCATCCATTGTTTTTACTTTTCTCACAGAATCAACAACTCCTTTTCCGAAAAGCAGGAGAACTGCCTTTCATTGAAAATACCTGCAGGATAGGGAATAGAGAAAGACCTCTTCTGCCAAAGCACGGGCGGCAGAAATCCGGAAGGATATCCCTTTTTCACTCCTGTCTCTTGCAAGATGCCCGGAAATTATGTACAATAGTTCTATGATAAATACGCATAGATGTCCGGACTTTCTTCTATACAAATCATAAGGTACTGTACATTCAGGCTGCGTCCTGATAGACACGTCTTTATTATAGAATAAAGTCAATCATTGCACAAGGATTCATGACAGAAACCGCCTTTCTGCCAGGAGAAAAGTCCACAGGAGGAAAGAAGAATGGATTATCGTCATTTGAAGTATTTCATGGAAGTAGCACAGCAGAAGAGCTTCAGCAAGGCTGCCAGAAACCTCCACATTTCCCAGTCCGCCATCAGCCGCATGATTAAATCCCTGGAAGAAGAGCTGGGTGTCACCCTTTTCATCCGCAACGCCAAGACCGTGGAAATCACCGCGCCCGGCACCATTTTCTACAATTATGCAAAACGCTGCCTCTTTGTCTTTGAACACTTGAAATCGGACTTTGAAAACGAATTCAACCTGAAGCAGGATACCATCGAAATCGGCCTGCCGCCTATTACCGATGCCCATGTGTTTGCCAAGCTTCTGGGCGAATTCAAGCGCACCTATCCACAGATTGCCATCAAGCTCTACGAACACGGCTCCAAGGTCATTGAGTCCTCCGTTCAGGAAGGCATCATCGACGTAGGCATTATCTGCACCATTCCTAACAAGGACTTCGAATCCTTCTTCCTCTCGGAAGATGAAATGTGCGTAGTCATGCCCAAAGGCTATCCCCTGGAAGAAAACAGGGAAGTGCCAATGAAACTTCTGGCGGACTACCCCCTGGTGCTCTACCGGGACGATTTCAACCTTCACGATGACATCCTGACCAACTGCAAGAAAATCGGCTTCACCCCCAAGGTGGTCTTTGAAACAAGCCAGCGGGAACTCATGCTGCAGACCGTAGCCAGCGGCATGGGCGTGGCCATCCTGCCTTCCCGCCTCTGCCCTGCCAACAGCGAAAGCAGCCGGGTAGTGACCCGGGTGATGACGGAACCGAGAATGACCCATCACCTCTACGCCATCTGGAAGAAGGGCCGTTTCCTCTCCAGAGCAGCCCGCCTGTGGATCGAATTCACCAAGGACCATCTCAACATGCTGAACGATGACAAGAAATTAGACGATGAGATGAGGAAATAAGATTTCCGTGAAAACGTGGAAAGATAAAGTGGACTGGGAGAGAAACAGGCCCCTGTATGTCATTATGGCGGCCCTTCTGGCCATGGTCATCTACCAGCAGTTCCTCATTACGGACCTGCAGGAGCGGATGATGAATATAGAGTCCTCCCGCTATGACGACCAGCTGAATGATATCCGCTGGGAAGCGGAAACGGCCCTCTCCCAAAACGAAGAACAGGATAAGGACATTCTCCAGCTCCAGAAACACTCCGCCAGCCAGAACTGGCGGCTCATGGAAATGGAATGGGATACCTATGGGAAATAGCGGCACTGCCACGGCAGAGCCGCTTTCTTCATGGCATGAAAAGCCCGCCGTTCTGTGGTACAATTAAAAAATATAAAGCCATGGAGGACATTGCTATGTATGTATATAAAAGAAGAGTGAAATTTTACGAAACCGACGGCATGCAGGTGGTGCACCATGCCAACTACCTGCGCTACTTTGAAGAAGCCCGGGTGGAGTATCTCCGGGAAGGGAAACTGGATCTCACGGAGCTCATGGACGAGGGCATCGTATTTCCCATTGTGGAAGTGGAAGTGAAATATCATCAGAGCGCCCGGTATGATGAAGTGCTCCTCATTAAAACCTTCCTTCGCAAGGTAGACCGGGCAAGGCTTGTGTTTGAATACGAAGTGGTTTCCGAGAAATCCGGTGCCCTTCTCACCACCGGCCGCACAGTGAATACCTACACCGACATGAAAACCGGCAGAATCGTGCGGCTTCCGAAGGAGAAGCTCACCGCCCTCATTGATCTTTCCAAAGGGGATAGAGAATAATGGACAACAGACCTATCGGCATTATGGATTCCGGCATCGGGGGCCTTACCGTGGCCCGGGTGCTTCATGAAAGATATCCGAAGGAAAGCATGGTCTTTCTGGGGGACAGCCTGCGCAATCCCTACGGCGAACGAAGCAGGGAGGAAATCGGACGGTTTGCAGAGGAAATCAAATCCTTCCTCCTGTCAAAGAACGTGAAGATGATCCTCATTGCCTGCAACACCATTTCCTTTAATGTGCCCCCTTCCTTCACCGAAGGACCGGTGCCGGTGGTGAAGATGAGCCTTCACATCACCCTGCCGGAGGGTACAAAGAAGGCAGGTATCTTTGCCACCCCCGCTTCCATCAAAACCCATGCCCATAAAAGAACTTTGGAAAAAGGATTTCCGGAAGTGGAATGGATAGAAGTGCCCTGCGAAGGAGTGGCGGCAGCCATTGAACAGGGAAAAGACGAAAATTTCATTTCCGCCCTTGTGCAGAAGGCCGCAAAGGAGTATCATGCATTAGGTATAGATACAGGTTACTGGGCCTGCACCCACTATCCCCTGGTGCCGGATGCCTTTGGGGCGGTCTTCCCGGGGATTCCTTTCATCGACCCTGCCCTTCCCACAGTGGAAACGGGCATGGCCATACTGGAAAAGGAAGGCCGGCTGGCAGAGGAGAAGGGGAAAGATGAATTCTATTTCACCGCCGGTGTGGATCATGCAGCACCGCTGGTTCGGCGCCTCTTCGGACCGGTGCCTGTGGAAAAAATAAAACTTGTAGGAGAGTGAGTAAGAAATGTTGTTATTGCTTAAAATTGCGGCAGTGATCGTCCTCATCATCTGCCTCGGTTTCATTGCCTACTGGGCAGTGGCCGTCATTAAGGGAGACTGCGTGCTTCGCATGCTGAAATCGAAGCGCACACCCCTCCATGTGGAGTCCATGGACAGGAAGCACGTGACCCTTTCCTTCACCATCCCCATCAAAAACGTGGGGAAACAGCTGGGAACCATTATGGATGCCTTCGTCCGCATCTACCTTCCCTTCGAACAGTATGACAAAGCCAGAGTCACCGGCCACCTCACCGATTTCGACGTGCCCCGGGATGACGACTACTGGCAGGCTTTCATCCTGGACCCCGGTAAGGAAAAGAAATTCCTCATCACCCTGGACATCGACGGCAAAGGCCCGAGCATCCTCCAGGACATGGAAACCTTCCCGGAATTCGGCATGGACATCATTTACCAGGTGGTAGCTAGAAGCGACTACTACTACGCCAAGACAAGAATCGTTATTACCAGGGAAGAGCTGCAGAATGCTCTCTATGAATATACTTCGGAGGTGAGAAAATAATGGCAGAACTTGAACTCCTTCCTATCCATACCAGAATTCTCACCCACCATGACAACATTGTGGATGCCATCCTGGAATATGCAGGCGACAAGATTACGGACCACGACATCGTCTGCTCCGCCGAATCGGTGGTAGCCATCACCCAGAACCGCTACGTCCGTCCGGAAGAACTGAACGTATGCTGGCAGGCAAGACTCATGAACCGCTTCGTTCCCTCCGCCGGCTCCATGGCCAGCATCTACGGCATGCAGGCAGCCATGGATGAAGAAGGAAAATGGAATATGCTCTTCTCCTTCGCCCTGGGCGCTGTGGCCAAGATTTTCGGAAAGAACGGCGTCTTCTATGCCCGCTGCCGCCAGGCATCCCTCATCGACGACGTCACCGGCACCATGCCCCCCTTTGACAAGTGCCTCGTATACGGACCCGCAGATACGGACAACGTATGCGAAAAGATAAAAAAAGCCACCGGTGCCTACGGCGCCGTCATTGCCGACGTAAACGACCTGAAGAGAGCCGCCGTTCTGGGCAAAAGCCGGGGCCTGGATCCCAAGCAGATTGCTAAAATCCTTATCGACAACCCCTTCGGCAACGACAACCAGAAAACCCCCATCGTCATCATTAAAAACTTCACCGACGTTATGGAAGGCAAATAAAAAAAGCAGGGCATTAAGCCCTGTTTTTTATTACTTTCATTCATCGGAAAGGGGAGACTGGAGAAGCCGGAAGGGGTCAGCCGCCAAAGGCGGCATATAAAATCATTGCCCGCAGGGCAATCCACAACCCTCGGGCCCAAAGGGCCCGTCAAACCTAAGAACCCTCCGGCCCAAATGGCCGGTTAAACTTAAGAACCTTTTTCCCGCCCCTTTCTACACAACCTGCGCCGACAGGCGCGCCCCCTTTTATACTGCGGCAATCCACAACCCTCAGCCGCGAAGCGGCTGTCAAACCTGAGAACCTTCCGGCCCTGCGGGCCGGTCAAACTTAAGAACCCTTCTACACAACCCTTCTACACAACCTTTTGCCCGAAGGGCAAAGCCCCTTCGGCCCGTAGGGCCGTCCACATCCCCTCTCTCAATACCCCTTCTTCTTATCGATTTCATTCAGCAGCTTCTCCCCATGACTGAAAGCGATGAAATTCGTTTCCAGAAGATAGGTGAGCTTATTCCAGAAATCCGGTACCATGGAGGCAATATGAGGGGTCATGATTACATTTTTCATATCCCAGAAGGGGTGATCTGCCGGAAGGGGCTCTTTGGAGAACACATCCATGCAGGCGCCTGCAATCATTCCCTCCTGAAGGGCCTTTACCAGAGCCGGTTCATCCACCACGGAAGCCCGGGCGATGTTGATAAAGAGGGCCGATTTCTTCATGGCCTTAAACTTGCTTTCATCAAAGAAATTTTCCGTTTCCTTCGTGGAAGGGAGGGCCGCAATCACAATGTCCGCTTTAGGCAGCACAGCCATGATTTCCTCCTGGGTATACACATGATCCGCAAAGAGCTCATGGGACAGGTGCTTCTTCACCGCCAGGATATGGGTCTCAAAGACCTTGGCCCGCTGGGCGATAGCCCTTCCGATGCCGCCGAAGCCTACAATCAGGATGGTCTTTCCGAAGAGGGACTCCCCATGGGGACGGGACCACTCATGGGCACTCTGGCTGCGAACCGCATCAGGAATGCGGCGGAACCAGGACAGCAGAAGAGCCATGGTGTGCTCCGATACAGCCCGGTCATGGACACCGTGGGAATTGGTGAGAATAATGGGCCTTTCCATCATGCTGGGAGTGAGGAGCTTTTCCACCCCGTCGGAAAGAGAATGAACCCACCGTACATGGGGCGCCGCCTGCAGGAGGGGCTCCACATCCTGAAAGCCCCAGAGCGCAATGGCATCGGCGTCAGCCACATGGGGCAGCGCCTCCTTCGGCGACCGGTAAGCCTCCACCACCGAACCGGGCACAGCCTTTTTCAATGCATTGATTTTTTCATCGGATAATTTGTTAATCACTACCAGTTTCATGGAAATCAACCTCTTTCATTGAAATCACCGCAAACCTGTTTTCCTCTATTATATCATCACATGGAAATAGGGGAGAACTGGGCCATCATGCACATAAGCGTTTGATTGTCATGGGGCACTGATGACAAAAGGTAATCCCGTAACGCCACTTGCCCACCCCTGTTCAAGGGGGCGAGCGCAGCGAGCCGGAAAGGGTCAGCTGGAGGCGGTTATATATAAAGAAGCGCCTTTCATTTTTAAGGCGCCTTCATTTTTTGTCCCGCCGCCTGCACCGGCTTCCCCCTTCCACCACTTCGTGGTCCCCCCACCCCCTTGTGGGGGTGGGCAAGTTTTAAGGTATCGCCGTTCCTGTTCCCTGTAAGCAGTGAACAGCAAGTTTTTGGAGGAAAAGGGGACCGTGCCACTACGCCCCTTGCCCACCCCTATTTAAGGGGTGGGTGGCGAGAGCCTATATACTTTCTTGCGCCCCCTGCTTGTCAGGTGGCAAGGGAACTGGATTCGCAGGGAGTCGATAGACGACTGAGAATCCAGTGACACGCTTCCCACCGGGGCGGGAGAGGGCCACGCAGTGGCGAGGGGGGATTGCCAAAGGCACACTGCCGGAGGCGGCAAGTCGACATGAAACTCCATACAGTCATTCCACCGCCGAAGGCGGTATTTTAAAATTCATTGCCCGCAGGGCAATCCACAACCCTCAGCCGCGAAGCGGTTGTCAAACTTAAGAACCCTTGCGCCCGCAGGACGCATCAATCTTCAGAACCTTCTGAACTCGAGCCTCACCGCTGCCTATCGCTTATGACCGAAAAGCCTTCTGCCTCAATGCCATCTGATGTCTGACCGTCTGACCGTCTGACGTCTCCAGTCTGCTTGTCTCTATGCCCTCAAACCTCAAATCTCTCCCAGCGCCCTCCATATGGTATAATATAGAAAATAAATTCGATAGTCATTACAGGACTGTCAGCGAGGAGAGAACTATGGCAGGAAAAAGACGGGTACGGCGGACAAGGACGGCAAAGAAGGGCGGGCATCCATTTCTGGTGCTCCTTTTCTTTGTGGCATTGATCATGGGCTCCGCCTACATGACGGACCGCATGACAAATGCCCCCGATTCCACGGTGGCGGAAAATGTGACCACCATCGGCCACCTTTTTAACGATAAGGAAATGAAGGGGCTGGTGCCGAAGGAGGATCAGGGCACGCCGGAAAGCGTAAAGGAAAAAATCAAGGCTGCCATGGATAAGGTAGTCACAGTACAGGTGAAGGCAGACGATGAGGAACCGGCCAAAGACAGTGAAGCGGCTAAAACATCCTCTGCGCCTTTCACCGGTGCAAAGGAAGAAAAGAAATCGTCCTTCAGCCTGCCTTCCATTGTGGCAAAAGTGACAGGGAAGGAAGAACCGAAGGAAAAGATCGTGGCAGCTTCTTCGGCTCCCGGGAAGGAGAACGCTTCCCGTTCGGCCGCCTCTTCTGTATCTTCCGTATCAGGAGGCTCTTCTGCTGCCGTTTCATCTGCTGCCAAAAAGCCATCGGGCAGTGGAAACAGCGTGAAGAAGGAAACATCTTCTGCGAAGCCGGATGCGGCTCCTGTTAAAACGGCACCGGCACCGAAGCCCAATACCCCCTCTGCCGTGAAGGGAAGACTGGCAGTGGTGATCGACGACGCAGGAAGAGACCTGGAGTCCCAGCATGTGTATGAATCCCTGGGCATTCCCCTTACCCTGGCAGTCATGCCGAACCAGGTCCACACCCGGGACGCCGCCCTTTCCTGGCATGCCCATGGCATGCCGGTGATTCTCCACCAGCCTATGGAGTCCGTATCCGGCATCGGTATGGAACCCAAAGTCATCCTCACATCCATGAGCGATGAAGCCGTCAGGAGCCTTCTGAAAGACTCCCTCTCCCAGGTACCGGAAGCAGTGGGCATTAATAATCACCAGGGCTCCAAAGCCACCATTGACCGCCGCACCATGGACGTGGTGATGAATGAGCTCCATCACCGCCACCTCTTCTTCTTCGACAGCCGCACCAACTCCACCACCGCCGCCGACGCAGCGGCTGCAGCCTACGGCGTTCCCTATGTAAGAAACGACCTCTTCGTGGACAACGAAGCCGACGTGGCCGCCATTTCCGCCATGATACGGGAAGCGGCAAAGCGGGCGCAGAAATACGGCACCTACGTCATTATAGGCCACTGCCGACCCAAAACAGCGGAAGCCTTCCGCCAGATGGTGCCCCAGCTTGAAAAAGAGGGAATCCAGTTCGTTTATGTTTCGTCTCTGGGGAAGCGCTGATTCAATCATTGTCTGCTTTCATTCTGGAATTTTTTGTGCAATGCAAGGAATGGGATGACGAGAATAGCGAGCTATTTAAGGAATCCCATGACGAAGCAGTGCATAAAAATTCTTATGAAAGCAGACTCTATGAATGAATCAGTGGTTCCCCGGCCAAATAAGGAGGAGCTATGATACAGACAGTTCTTATTTCCGGCGGTACCTCGGGCATCGGCCTTGCCACTGCCAAAATCCTTGCCAAAGAAAGCATCCGCCCCGTTCTTCTGGGAAGAAACGAAGAACGAGGGAAATCGGCGGAAGGTGCAGTGCCCGGCAGCATGTACGTGCCCTGTGACGTCACAGTAACCGAAGACTGCCAAAGGGCAGTGAAGACCGCCTCCTCCCTTGGAAAACTCACCGGCCTCGTCCTTTCCGCCGGCATTTACGAAGAAAAACTGCTGGAAAATACCACCGACGAAGAAATAGAAAAATATTTCGCAGTGAACGTATTCGGTGCCATGAAACTGGCCAGAGAATCTATCCCCGCCATGAGAGGTGGGGCCGGCAGCATCGCAGCCGTCGCCTCCGACGCCGCCCTCCAGGGCAACGTACAGTGCAGCCTCTACGGCGCCACCAAGGGCGCCCTCGTCTCCTTCATCCGCTCCCTGGCCCTGGAACTGGCAGTAGAAGGCATCCGGGCCAACGTGGTATGCCCCGGCGACATTGACACACCCCTTCTGGATAAACAGATCAAAGACTACGGAGGCAGCCGCAAAGAAATGGGGGACTGGTACCCCCTGATGCGCATCGGCAGGCCGGAAGAAGTAGGCGAACTCATCGCCTTCCTCCTCTCCCCTAAAGCCTCCTTCATCACCGGCGCCGTCATCCCCGTAGACGGCGGACTTACAGACTGGTGAAATATACCAAAAGAGCCTTCCCGCAGACTGACATTACTGAAAATGCCGGTCTGCAGGAAGGCTTTTTTATATTCCAGTTATTTCAAGAAGAGGGACATGCCTCATGTGAGGAAACGGATAGCGCGTAACGTCAGGCTCCTTCCACTGGAAGGAGCTCCCCGATAGGGGTGAGGATAGGCCCGAAGTCTGATAGTCTCTATATCCTCTGACACTAAAGCTATTCCAGTAACGCCCTTGCCCACCCCTAGAAGGGGTGGGTGGCGAGCGCAGCGAGCCGGAAGGG